>JASEJH010000011.1:7988-15503 GCA_030016455.1 Thermoanaerobacteraceae bacterium | reverse complement strand
TTAACCGCCCAAAAGCAGGTGAACTCATTTTTGGGCGGTTAAGTTGTTTTGCAACACTCTCCTAAAGGGTTGACCTTGGGGGATTAGCCTTCCACGATCTCGATGCCCATACTTCTGGCCGTCCCTTCAATCATCCGCATCGCTGCTTCGATAGAACCCGCGTTGAGGTCGGGCATCTTCAGTTCGGCAATCTCCCGCACCTTTGACCGCGGGACCTTGCCCACCTTTTTCGCATTCGGCTCTCCAGAAGCCGTCTCGATCCCCGCAGCCTTTTTCAGGAGTACCGACGCCGGCGGCGTCTTGCAGACGAAGCTGAAGGAACGATCCTCGTAAACCGTTATTTCCACCGGAATTATCAGGCCGGCCTGGGCCGCCGTGCGCTCATTGTATTCCTTTACGAAAGCCATGATATTCACGCCGTGCTGGCCCAAAGCCGGACCCACAGGCGGTGCCGGCGTGGCTTTCCCCGCCGGAATTTGCAGCTTAATGATTGCCTGAACTTTCTTGGCCAACTGCCCTCACCTCTCAGATTATCTTTTCCACCTGGGAATAATCGAGCTCTATCGGCGTTTCCCGGCCGAACATTGAGATCATTACTTTCAACTTGGCCTTGTCCAGGTTTATTTCCTCCAGCACGCCGATAAAATTCTGAAAAGGACCGGCCGTCACCCGGACCTTTTCCCCCGGTTCCAGATCGATCTTCACCCGCGGCACTTCGCCACGCGCCTGACTGAGAATCTGTTCTACCTCGGCCTCGCCCAGCGGAACCGGCTTGCTTCCGCTCCCTACAAAACCGGTGACTCCCGGGGTATTTCGTACCACGTACCAGGATTCATCGGTCATGATCATCTCCACCAGCACGTAACCGGGGAACAGCCTGCGCTTCGAGACCTTTTTCTTTCCGTCCTTGATCTCAACCTCATCTTCTTCCGGAACGACGATCCGGAAGATCTTGTCCTCCATATTCATGGAGGCGATCCGCTTCTCGAGGTTCGCCTTAACCTTGTTTTCGTAACCGGAGTAAGTGTGTATAACGTACCACTGTTTGCTCACGGTAGGAAGGCAAACGCCTCCCTCACCTCCTTGATTCCCAAATCCAGATTCCCGGCCGCCGAAAAATGCCGTTCGGATAATCACCGGATTCGGTAGCCCAACCTATGTTAACAGGCGACGTGGCGCGGTCCGCTCACTTGATGATCAGCCTCAATACCTGACTGAAGATCGAATCCGCAATCCAGAGGATACCCATGACGATTAGTACCACTACCACGACAACGCCCGTATAAACAACCACCTCGCGGCGCGACGGCCAGTGAACTTTCTTGAGTTCCTGCCAGACCCCGTTGAAAAACTGCCGCAGGTTCTGGAGGTACTCACCCAGGGTGAACCTTTTCCTTGCCGCATCCTGCCTGGCCCGCTTCAGCGGCTGTACAACCGCTCCTTTGGGTTCCTTGCCGCCCGCAGACTCCTTCTTCGATTTGCGTTTCTTTTCCTTCTGCGCTAGCGACAGCTTGTGCGGTGCGCCGCCTTTCCCCTCTTTTCCACTTTTTACACCGGCCATAATCCCATCCTTTACCTGGGAGGCCGCGCGGCCTCCACCATTCCCCAAACCTCAGCCGTAAGGACTACTGAAAAATACCTGTCAACTCGCCCTGACAACGGGGAGAACAGCGGTCACGGCCTCCAGGCCTTTTCCGCTCTCGGCGTCCGGACGTGGAGTACCGACTTATGCTCGCCCACGCCTCCGGCCTTTACTTGGTTTCCTTATGCAGGGTGTGGGTACCACACCACCGGCAGTACTTTTTCAGCTCAATCCTTCCCGGGTCGTTCTTTTTGTTCTTGGTGGTGGTGTAGTTCCGCCGCTTACACTGTGTACAGGCAAGCGTGATGATGATCCGCACTGCCAACACCTGCCCCGTCAAAAAGTAAAAAAAAATATGCCTTCCGTCACAAAGTATGCCTTAAGTAATTTAGCACAACCTCGTCGCCGGTGTCAACTCTTTCTTTTGCTCTTGTTATCGGACTGTGATATTGTCACCCTATAATCGGACTGAGAAAATGTCACCATGAAGAGAGGAGACATTTTCTTAAGTTACAAAGAAGCAAAACGGGTGTATGTCATGGAACAGGTTCTAGGTGGCGGGTCTAAACGTCACAACTACAGTTTTTCTCTTTCAGGATGCGCAACTGCTCTTCGTATGAATCAACATACTCCGTCTGCCGCTCGTCCCCGGTGGCCAGTTCGACCGGCAGGGGGCTGTGGTGTCCGTATCCCCTCTTTTTCATCTCCGCCACGAGCTGCTCGTGCCTGAGATACAGCGCCTTGAGCTTCCCGCACCACCTTTTGATCTCCGGGTGGTGGGCATAGCCTTTTTTCTCCTGCGTCAGGATCGCCCAGACGGCGTGGAGCTCCCTGTGCTCGCCGAGGAGATGGGCGCGGCACAATTTCTCCGGCGGAACGTCCCAGACCCTCATGTTCATAGGGTGCACCCGGTGTCTCCCCGGTATTAACTTTAATAAAGCCGTTCTCTACAAACGCAACACCAGGAGGCGCTGAGACGGTTCAACCGGCGCCGCCTCAAACCGTCTTTTCTCCGCCCACCGGAGAAACCGCAGCCGGTGCCCGCTCAAGCAGATAATGCCACGCCCGGTCCAGGCACCACGCGTAAAGCTCCCGGTCGGTGAGTCCGTCCGGTAACCGGTACCGTTTCCGTACAGCATCGAGGTCGTAGAGCAGGTGCAGCAGCTCCCGCACGTCTTCTTCCGTCACCCAGGAAGACCACTGCAGCTTCTCGCCGGCGTCGCGGAGGAAGCGGGAAAACTTCTCGGCCATCGCCCGCGCCGCCGCCAATCCCTCCTGGTGCAGCCACTCCTCCACGGTGTAAACGGTATGGCCGCCGAAACCCTTGCAACGCCGGGAACGGATAAGAAAGTACCTGCGCTCGACAGCCCCTTGCTCATTCAGGACGATCATTTCGCCGACGGGAAAGTAGCGGCAAACCCGCGGCCGAAAAGGATAAACGGCGCAACTGCCGTCAAGCAGGAGGAAAGGACAGCGGCCGCGCCGAACAAGCGAAACCACCGGCAGGGGGGTCTTCTGCCCCTGGTAGAGCTGGCAGAACTTCAAGATCTCCCCCGTTTCCACCCCCGTCCCCCGTGCCAGGCGCAAAACGTCCCACGGGTCTACCCGGATGGTGGTTGCCGAGCAGCATGTCCCCCAACATTCTTCAGGACAGGTAAAAGCGAAGGAATCCTCGGGATTCAAAAACTGGTAATCTTTGGGTACCGTCACCCCCTGAACCGTCTCCCGTACACCTTCCGCCATGCCCTGCAACCATCCCCCGTGCTTTGATGTATGCCGCCGCCATTATAACACGGTGTGTGTTACCTGAAAACCGAGGGCAGCCTGCACCCGTAAAAAGATACTGCACCCGCCAAAAACCCAAAACGCTCAACAACTCTTGCGGTTCCCACCGATTCCTGGAACCGGCATTTTTCCGGCTACTATATCTTAGCAACAGCTGGTGTCACCGAGAGGTACACCTTCATATTGGATTATTAACCCCGTCAGGAGCAAAAACCAGAAAATCCCCGGTACCGGCGGGAAGTTCCCCGAAAAAAAACCGCTGCAAACGAAAGGAGGCACCCGCAGTATGGATTTTGCCGCGCTTTTCGTGATCGCCCTCTCCGCGGAAGCCGTCTGGGAGGCGGTAAAGCTGGTTTGGGAAGGGCGCAAGACAGGTGTTGCCAGCGTAATTGACCGGCTTGGGGGCATCGGCCTCGGATCTTCCTCTGCTACGCAACCGGCACGGACTTCTTCAAAATGATCGGCCTGTCGCTCTCCGTGGAGCACGCCGGGACGGTACTGAGCGGCCTGCTGGGGAGCAGTGGCGCGAATTTCCTGCACAACTTCCTCACCCTCATCATACAGGCCAAAAACGGCAAGCGGCCCCAAGTTTAGCGGGGCCGCTTTGCTTTTGTCTGAATTTTGTCTGAACACATCCAGAAACTTACGAAAACGGGGTTCTTACGGAACTAACCCGGCTCCTCCCCAAGATTTTTAAAAACCCGCGAACCGTTGCGGTAAGCGGGTTTCAGGTTATCTTTCTGGTGCGCCCGGCAGGAATCGAACCTGCGCAAAGACCCGGCTCCGGAGGCCGGCGCTCTATCCCCTGAGCTACGGGCGCAGATCGGTCGTCGGTTGTCAGTCGTCAGTCATCGGACTCGCAGAAATCGCTGCGCGATTTCCTGAATTAGATCGGTTGTCGGCTGTCGGACTCGCAGAAAATCGCTTTCAGCGATTTTTCTAAGGCTCATCGGTGGCTCATCGGTCACCGGATGCTTCCAACCACGACACGGTTTAATTATAAACAAAAGCGCGCCTAAAAGCAAGCCTAAGCCTGCGCCAGCTTTCTGACCCTGCCTTCGGAAGGATAATACGCCCTGCCCACCGCGGTCGCCACCCGCTCGATCTCCACCATCAGCGCCGCAAACCGCTCCGGGGTGAGCGACTGCGGACCGTCGCAGAGCGCCCGCGCCGGGTCGGGGTGGACCTCGATCATCAATCCGTCCGCACCGGCCGCCACCGCCGCCTTTGCCAGCGGCGGCACCATCCGGTAGTTGCCGGTAGCGTGGCTCGGGTCGACGATCACCGGCAGGTGGGAAAGTTCCTTTACCAGCGGGACGGCGCTCAGGTCGAGCGTGTTCCGCAAACCGGTCTCGTAAGTCCGGATGCCCCGCTCGCAGAGAATGATTTTATGGTTGCCGGCCGCCGCGATGTACTCGGCCGCCATCAGCCACTCCTCGACCGTGGCCGCCAGGCCCCGTTTCAGCAACACTGGTTTCTTTGCCTGCCCCACCTCGCGCAGCAGCCGGAAGTTCTGCATATTCCGGGCCCCAATTTGTAAGATGTCGGCGTACCGTTCCACCACCTCCACGTCCCGGGTGTCAATCACTTCGGTGACTACCGGCAACCCGGTAGCCTCCCGGGCGTTCGCCAGGAGCTTGAGCCCTTCTTCTTCCAGACCCTGGAAGGAGTACGGCGAAGTCCGGGGCTTGAAGGCGCCGCCGCGTAAGATATGGCCCCCCGCCTCCTTGACCGCCTTGGCGGCGGCGATGAGTTGCACCTCACTTTCGACGGCGCAGGGACCGGCCATCACCACTACCCCTTCGCCGCCGATGGTCACGCCTCTGACCTGGATGCAGCTGGTTTCTGACTTAACCTCCCGCGCCACTAATTTGTATGGCCGGAGAATCGGGATGATTCGCTCGACTCCCGGAAGGTTCAGGATTACTTCGGCGTGACCGTTGCGCTTATCACCGATCGCCCCGATTACCGTCCGCTCCACTCCGTAAATCGGGTGGGTTTGAAAGCCGAGTTCTTGCAGGCGCGCCTCTACGCCTCTGATTTCGGTCTCGCTTGCTCCCTGCTGCATTACGATGATCATCTTTTTTTACCTCCTGATTTTCAAAATTTCGAACCGTTTTAAGATGTAACGGCCGGAATCTTTTTAAGAATTTACCCAAAACTGATTTTTGCCCCCTGCTCCCCGCCCCTGCCTCCTGGCTCCGTCTTCTGACTTCTGTTTATAGAGCAAGGCGAAGTTTTGCAACGGTCCCCCGAAAAAATTATCCCGCCCCTATAGGGACGGGATTAACTCTCGCGGTACCACCCTACTTGGCCCGAAGGCCCCCTCTTTGCAGGATACGGGAAAAGCCGACGGCCCTTCCGATATCCCCTCCCTTTTAACGGCGGGAGTTCCGGCCTGGACTACCCACCCCCGACACTCAATGGTCAGAGTTATCGCACGATCGCTCAACAGTACCATGACGGTAAGGTTTCGGCTGCTTGATTAGGTACCTGCTGAGTGTCGGGGACTTCACCCGGCGGCTCCGGGGTGAACTTCAACCGAGAATCCTTTGCCGGGCTTGCACCGGTCCCCGGCTCGCTGTGAAAATCTTCCCGGCCTACTTTACCCCTTCACGGCCTTTGGCGCAGGTTGAATTTTATTGGTATTTATCTTAGTATACCCAGCCGAAGTTGTAAAGACTTTTTGGAAAGAAATTTGGAAAGAAAATTTTTTAGTTCTGAATAACAGAGGTCGCAGCCCGCAGCCAACCCGTGGCGATGCAACCCCGAGCGATGAAGGCGGCTAACCCTGCCGGAAACACTGCCAGTACTCACGGTGGATTTCCTTGACCGCGGCCACCGCCGCCGCCACTCCCCGGTCCACCTGCCCGGTTTCCGCCGAACCTTTCGGTTCTCCCTGCCAGGTTTTGAAAATCGCGGCCACACACTCTCCGAGGCCGTGGAGGTCGTAGCCTCCCTCCAGGACGGCTGCAAGCCGTCCCCCGGCATGCCGGTCCGCGATTTCCGCGACTACGGCGGCCAGCCAGCCGTATCCGTCGGCGGTGAGGCGCATCCCGGCGATGGGATCGCCGCGGTAACCGTCCTGCCCGGCCGAAACCAGCACCAGTTCCGGCCGGTATTCGGCCGCCACCGGCACCAGGAGCTTCTGAAAAACAAACCATAGGTCAATGTCCCGCGTGGTCTCCGGGAGCGGAACGTTGATGTTGAATCCCCTGCCCGGTCCTTCGCCCACCCGATCTACCCAGCCGGTTCCGGGGTAGCCGACCGCGCTGTGCGTGGAAAAGTAGAGCACCCCGGGATCCCGGTAAAAGGCGGCCTCGGTGCCGTTACCATGGTGGTAATCCCAGTCCACGACCAGGATGCGTTCAAAACTGTACCGCTCCGCCGCCCAGCGGGCAGCCACCGCCACGTTGTTGAAGAGGCAGAAACCCATCGCCCGGTCCGGCAGCGCATGGTGTCCGGGCGGCCGGACCAAGGCAAAAGCCCGGGAAACCGTTCCCGCCACCACTGCTTCCACCGCCGTGATCGTCCCGCCGGCCGCAAGCAGCGCGACTGCAAAGCTTTCCGGCGAAGCCGCCGTGTCCGGGTCGAGGTGTCCCCCGCCCTTCCTGCAGAAAACCTCGATGCTTTCGATATACTCCCGCGAGTGGACCAGCGCCACTTCCTCCACCGAAGCAGCACGGGGAGTGATCTGCTCGAGCCTGTCGAGAAGACCCTTTTCTTCCAGGGCCGCAAGTGTTCTGGTAAGCCTCTCCGGCTTCTCGACGTGCCAGCCGGTATCGTGCCGGAGGTAAGCTGGGTCGTAAACCAGTCCTACGCGCAAAGACTCTCCTCCTTTGAGACAGCATCCACGCCGCACGGGTCTCCCCGGCCTCCGCCGGGCAGAATGAACCAGCGCACGAAACCGGAAAGCGCAAGCCCTGAACCGGTCGAGAAAAGAAGCCATCCCAACCAATAGTTGAGACGCGCTTTGGACACCGCACCCCCACCTCAAGATTAATTATATACGCGGCCTGCGCCTTAAACTTGTTCTTTTTCTTCCATCCAGGGGTAAATGGAAAGGGTGCGGAACAACTCGTGGATATCGCCGGGATCCCTGCCGCGGTAGCTTTCGAAGATTTCGTGAAAAACCGGCTCCACCTTCC
>JASEJH010000011.1:1436-7978 GCA_030016455.1 Thermoanaerobacteraceae bacterium | reverse complement strand
GGAAGACGTTGAGCACCTCCGGATCAAAGTGTGCCGGGCTGGTCCGGCCGTCTCCCTTGAGGATGATCTGGCGGGCGGTCTCCCGGTCAAAGGCGGGTTTGTAAGGGCGCATGCTCCGGAGCGCGTCGTAAATGTCCGCCAGCATCACGATCCTTCCGGAAAGCGGTATTTCTTCCCCCTTTAGCCCCCGCGGGTACCCGCTCCCGTCGTAACACTCATGGTGGGAAAAGGCGATTTCTTCCGCGCAGCGGATCACGTCCGAACTGCTGCCGGCCAGGATCCGCGCCCCGACCACGGTGTGTGCCTTGACCACCTCAAACTCCTCCGGGGTAAGCCGGCCCGGCTTCAGGAGAATGCTGTCCGGGATGCCCACCTTTCCGATGTCGTGCATCGGACTGGCGTGGGTGAGAATCTCCACTTCTTTCGACGACAACCCCAGTGTCTCCGCAATGACCCTGGCGTAGCGGCCGATCCGGCCGATGTGCCGCGCGGTGTCCTCGTCCCGGTACTCGGCGACGACTGCCAGGCGGTAAAGAATTTCATAGTAACTGCGCTTCAACTCCTCGTGCGTCTGGAAGAGTTCGGCGGTGCGCTGCCGCACCAGTTGCTCGAGCATGATGCTCTGGTTCTGGAGAAAATCCTGGTACTCCTTGACGCGCAACAGGTTGTTCAGCCGCGTGATGAACTCTACCTTGTCAATCGGTTTGTCAAGAAAATCACTCGCACCGGTTGCCAGCCCCTTGACCCGCGATTTCCGGTCGCCAAGGGCCGAAACCATTAAGACCGGCACGTTGTTCCCTTCCTGGGTCTGCCTGATCCGTCTGCAGACCTCAAACCCGTCCATACCGGGCATCATCACGTCAAGGACCACCACGTCCGGCTTGTACCGGTGGAAACACTCAATGGCCTCCGCGCCGTCCCGTGCCCGAACAGTAGTAATTCCTTCCGAAGCAAGTACTGCTTCGTAAAGCTTCAGCGCCTGTTCCTCATCATCCACCAAAAGCACCAACGGCTGCTTATTGTTCATCCTCGATTTTCCCCTCACCACTTAAGAAATACGCCACCGCCTGCAGAAGTTCCTGTCTGCGGATCGGTTTCGGCAGATATCTGTCAACGCCAGCCGCCAACACCTCTTCCCGGTCTCCAGGCATCGCCAGTGCAGTAACGGCAACGATCGGGATATTCCTGGTCGGCTTATAAGCCTTTAAAATCCGGGCTGCAGCCAAACCATCGATCTCAGGAAGCTGCACGTCAAGGATAATCAAGTCAATCTGCTGTGACTTGACCATCCGGATTCCTTCCAGGGTTCCCGGTGCTTCTAAAACAGAATACCCGCTCTGTTCCAAAATAACGCGGTAAAGCTTCCGGGTTTTTGCGTGGTCATCAATCACCAGAATTTGCTTGGGCATTTCCTTCCCCCCGGCTCAATCCGGGTCTCTAACTTAGAATACCGGTGCCCCTCACTTCACGGAAGGGCGGGGAAAGCAGACGGTAAAGCGACTTCCTTTCCCCGGCTCACTGTCCAAGCTCACGCTGCCTCCGTGCAATTCGGCTAATTTTTTCACCATCGCCAGCCCCAAGCCCGTCCCCGGATAACGCCGGGCCAGGGAACTGTCCAGTTGTTCGAAAGGTTTGAAGAGCCGCGGCACGTCCTCCGGCTCAATCCCGATGCCGGTGTCCCATACCGTAATCACTAACATATCGTCTTCAACTCTTGCCTCTATACCTACTTTACCCCCGTCCGGTGTGAATTTGAAGGCGTTAGACAGCAAATTAAAAAGAATTTGTTTAAATTTTCGCACGTCCAACACCCACTCGCCAGCACCCGCGACATCAAGTTCCACCTCGATTCGGTGCTGGGCCGCCTTTTCACGGAACAACGCCGCCATCCCCCGGAGCAGGTTGGGCACCGCGACCGGTTCGAGGTAGAGTTCCTCTTTCCCGGCTTCGATCTTGGCCAGGTCCAGGACGTCGTTTATCAGAGCAAGGAGGTGTTCGGCGCTTTCCATGATGTCCGTCAGGTACTCACGGGCCTTATCCGCCGTGTCCGGCAGCTCGTGCAGAAGCACGTCGGTAAATCCGATGATCGTATTGAGCGGCGTCCGCAGTTCATGGCTCATCGTTGCCAGAAACTCAATCTTAAGCCGGTTTGCCCGCTCCAGTTCCCGGTTTATCTCCTTCAGTTCCCTGGTCCGCTCTTCCACCCGCCGCTCGAGTTCCCTGGCCATGGCCACCGCCTCTTCGTGCAGCCGGGCGTTGGCAACGGCAACGCCGGCGTGGGCCGCGAGAAGTTTGATTGCCGCCTCGTCCGCCTCGGTGATCTCCTTTCCGCTACTCCCGATACACAGCGCCCCGATTACCTGCCCCTCCCCAAAGATCGGAACCCCGAGAAAAGCACTGATGCCGGGTCGCAAGGGCCGGTAAGGTCCGGCAACGATCTCGGCCTCCTCGAGGCGAACGACCTGGCCGGTCTTGAAAACGGCTTCCGCGGGGCTTTTCCCCTCCACCTGCCGCAAAACCGAGCAATCCTGGGTTGCTTGCCCCGCGATAAAGAAATTAGTGCCTCCGTCACCAGACGCCAGGTGGAGGCATGCACACTCCGCGTTCACAATCTTGACGACCGAATGCACCAGTTTATCCAGAATCACCGACACGGAAAGGTTCCGGGTTATGTCAATCGCCGCCTGGCTCGCGGCTTCCAGGAGGCGCGTCTTTTTCTCCTCTTCCCGGCTCTTGCTCGCCCGCAACCCGGCGATCATCGCGTTGAAACTCTGGTAAAGATTGCCGATCTCGTCCCGGCGCGGCATCGGCCCGGCGTCCGCCGAAAGGTCGCCTTTGGCAACCCGGTCGGCGACCGCCGCCAAGCGGAGGATCGGCTGCGCCACGGCCCGGGCCAGGATGTGCACCGCGAGCAGGGCAACCAAAAAGACCGCCGCGCCCGTAACCCAGAAGATGCCCTGCACCTGTCTCGCCCCGCTTAAAAGCACCTCCCGCGGCACGCGGTAAACCACGGTAAAGTAACGGTTGCTGTGGGGGCGGTCGAAATAAACCCGGGTGAAACCCTGCAGGTGGTGCTCGTCGGTAAAGTTTTGGTACTCTTCCCTGTTTTTTAAAAGCTTGACGAGACCCGGTTCCACCTTCTCCAACCCGGTCGCAGTCAAACCGGTGCCGCTATCCGGCCCGCCGGCCGGCGTTAGCTGATAAAAAACGTTCCCGTTCCTGTCCGCCAGGCAGACCTGAGCCATCCAAACCGCACCGGGGGTGTTTTCGAGCATCGCGCCAAAGTCGGCGTCCACAATCAGCACTCCGTGCCTGACTCCCTGTATCTCCACCGGCCTTGCGATGCAGAAAAACGAACCAGCCCCTCGCTCTTTACTCGGTTCGGTTAAGTGTAGGTTCGTCGCAACTGCCATCCCGGGCTTGAGTTGCAGTCCCTCCTGAAAACAGTGTTGCTGGCGCCAGTTATTGCCCGAGTAGAAAACAACAGATTCACCGCTACCCGCCCGTTCGAACCGCATCACTTCCGCTCCGTCCAGGCGTACCAAGGAAACCCTGACTACGGCCGGATGTGCCCCCAAGTACTCGTCCAGCACCTTCAGGTACCGGTCTTTCATGCTCTCCAGGCTTCCGTCCTTGCCGTCAGCCGCCAGCATTTCCTGCGTCTCCGGGAAACCAGCGAGCGCAGCCGTTAACCCTTTCAACTCTTCGAACCGGTGCACCAGGGAGCGGTGGATCCACCACTCAAGCTCAACCCTTACTCGCCCCAACAGTTCCTTCTCCAGCATTTCCCGGCTTTTTTGATAGGTCAGGGTACCAAGTACAAATAGGGCCGCCAGCATAATCAGGGTGACCGTCGCCACTAACTTGCCTCTTATTCCCCAGCGCCAGGGCAAAACGGACAACTTCCAGCCCTTCTCCTTCGACAATTTTTAGCTTAATTTCGACCGGTGGCTGTCATCTTCCTCCTTTTCAGGACCAAAATCTCTAACTTATAAAAAAACAGGGGATTTTACCCCTGTCTTTACCCAAACGGGACCAAGGCCGCTAACCCGCCTTCACCGCCCGGCTTCCAACAACCGCCGGGCACCGATAAAGCGAGTGTCCCAGTACCTTTCCGTAAGCGAATCTACGCGTACGCACCCGCCCTGCGAGCTGGCATGGATGAACGTTCCCTGCCCGCAGTGGATCGCGACGTGATCAATTCCCGAATAGGTAGTAAAAAGCAGAAGATCTCCGGGGGCCAATTCCTCGCGGTTCACCGGGATTCCGCACCTGTACTGCGCCGATGCCAGATGCGGGAGCGAGACCCCGAAGCGCCCGAAGACATGCTTGGTAAACCCGGAACAGTCAAACCCGGTCGCCGGGCTTTCACCCGCCCACCGGTAGCGCACACCGCGCAGCGACCAGGCATACTCCAAGAGGTCTCGAATCACATCGTCTCCCGAGCGGGAGGAAGCGCTTGGACTGCGGCCATATACGGTTTCCGTAACGGTTGGCTTTGCCGGCTGAAGCGGCACAACCCCCGGAATGGAGAGCACCTGCCCGGGCATGATGAGGTCGGTACGCAGACCGTTGGCCTGCTTGAGGACGCTCACCGTAACTCCGTGCTGCCTGGCAATCCGCCAGAGACAGTCGCCCTTTTTTACGCGGTAATAAACCTGCTGTGCCGCTGCGGCAGGAGAAGCAAGGCCCCCAAAACCGCCCAAAAGGATTCCGCTCCCGACGACAACCGCCAGCAAAAACTTCCCAAAGCGAGCAAAAAACAGGAAAGAGAAACCGGAGCCTACATAAAACAACACTGGTCCTCCATAAAACTGGTTATTTTTCTGCGTTTCGCCATCTCCGGTCGTTTTCCTTGTGGATAAACTGATTTTTCTTTTTACCAAACCTTTTTTCCAGGGCGGCAACCAGCACCTCTGTCTCGTTCGCCAGTTTTCCCTCCTGAATCTCCTGCACCAAACCCTCCAGCACTGCGCCAACCTGCGGCCCCTCACCGAGATACTGCGCTACAACCCTCCCCTTTACGGCCAGGTCTGCCGGATAAAAGGGTATTCGACCGAGCACGTCGCCGACCAGCTCCTTTAAACGCGCGTTCTCACGCAGACGCGCCCGAATTTCGACCTTTCCGCCTTTGAGGTCCGCCTCGCGCAAGATCAAAAGCTGACCAACGCCTTCCGCCAGTCCCTCCCGGTCTTTGAAATCCAGGGCCAGACGGCGCAGCCACTTGACCACCGCCTTTTCCTCCGGAACCGGAAAGTGCATGTGCTGCCGTACCAACCAAACCACCCGCCGCGCACAGTCGGGCGCCACCCGCAAACGCTCCAAAACTTCCCGGGCCATCGTAGCTCCGAGCCGTTCGTGGGCCGGATCCGACAACTCTCCCCTGCGGTTGAGCGTTCGCACGCCGGGCATTCCCTTGGCGACATCGTGCAGCAAAGCCGCCCAGCGGAGCGTGATCTCCTCCGGCACTCCTTCCAGGACCAGCATCGTGTGCCGCCACACATCGAAAGTATGGTAGCGGGTATTCTGGGGAACACCGTACAGGCGCGCCAATTCCGGAAGCACCGGGACCATCTGCTCCTGCTTCGCATCGCGCGCACGGCACTGCGCCTCAAGCAGCCCCGCCTTACGCAAAAGCTCGCAGCCCGTAGCCGGATAGAGGCTTAAAAGTATTCGCTCGATCTCGTCCCGGACCCTTTCAACGGAGAGTCCGGCAATCCGGTCCCGCGCCCGGGAAATTGCTGCCAGGGTGCGGGGTTCGATGGTAAAACCGCATTCCGCCGCGAAGCGGCAGGCGCGGAAGGCGCGCAGGGCATCTTCCGCGAAACGCTCGTCCGGGTCACCCACCGCTCTTAAGATTCCCCGCCGTAAATCTTCCTGCCCCCCGAAGGGATCGTGCAACCGCCCATCCAAATCTAGCGCCATCGCGTTTACCGTAAAGTCCCGGCGGGCCAAGTCGTCTTCAAGCGCCCATAAAAAATCCACCTTCTCGGGCCGGTGGGCGTCCAGGCCGTACGTCTCCGTTCTGAAGGTGGCCACCTCGATCGGCATCCCGTCAACCACGAAGGATACCACCCCAAACGCGACCCCTTTGGGAAAGGAGCGCAGGTTATGTTTCGCTGCAAGGTCCTGCAAGGCCTTCGGACAGGCATTGGTGGCCAGGTCGTACTCCCGCGGCGTCCGTCCGAGCAGGATGTCTCGCACCGCGCCGCCGACCACGTAAGCCTGATACCCAGAAGCGTTCAAGATCCGCAGGAGTTTCTCTACCGGCGGCGGGAACAACCTAAAACCCCCTTCAGAACAAAACTGCGAGACGTTGTAAAACTCCGCACGAACTCTGAAACTTCCGGCTCAACTCGCGGAGCAAATTTCTCCCCAACAGGACCGGCCACTAACAACCGGCGGCCGAAACCGTTCAATCCTTTCCCTTAATAACCGCCAGCGGCAACATCCGGGCCACCTTCCGCGTAATTCCGATATCTACCAGCGTCTCCACTACCTGTTCAATATCCTTGTAGGCCAGGGGCGCCTCGTCTACAACC
>JASEJH010000011.1:0-1426 GCA_030016455.1 Thermoanaerobacteraceae bacterium | reverse complement strand
TACAACCTCCCTGTAGTTTCTGGTGTTGTAAAGGACTTCTCCCATCGCCTGCTCGAACTCTTCCCGCGTGATCTTCTTTTCCGCGGCGGTGCGCGAGAGAACCCTCCCAGCACCGTGGTTCACGGAAAAGAAGGTCTCCGCCGCCTTTTCCGTTCCGACCAGAACGTAAGAAGCGGTCCCCATGCTTCCCGGAACCAGCGCCGGATGCCCCGTATTACGGTAAACCGGCGGGTTGGCCGGATGTCCGGGACAAAGCGCCCTGGTGGCGCCCTTGCGGTGCACCAGAACCCGCTGATTGCAGTGTTCTTCCCATTTGGCGATGTTGTGGGCCACGTCGTAAACGAGCCGCATGCCAAAATTTTCCACCGGCGAACCCAGGACGTCTGTAAACGCCCGCATGACGTCGCACATGATTATCTGGCGGTTGGCAAAGGCAAAATTGACCGCACAGGCCATCGCCTGGTAGTAGTTCCGACCCTCCGGGGAGTCGATCGGCGCGCAGGCCAGGCCCCGGCTGGGAAGTTCGATCCCGTACTTGGGTGCCACCGCCGCCAGCCGCCGGCTATAATCCGTGCAGATCTGGTGTCCAAACCCCCGGCTGCCGGTATGAATCATTACGGTAAGCTGACCGGCGAAAAGGCCGAACCGCTCGGCAACCTTCCGGTCGTAAATATCGCTGACCCTCTGAATCTCGATGAAATGGTTGCCGCCCCCGAGCGTGCCGAGTTGCCCGGCGCCGCGCTTGTGCGCTTCACGGGATACTGCCCCGATATCGGCGCCGGCAAGGCACCCTGCCTCTTCGATGTACTCGGAGTCGGCCGGATCACCAAAGCCGGCGGCAATCACCGCCCCCACACCCTTGTGGGCCACGGCCTCGAAAATCTTTTCCGTAATCCCCTTGTGTTTCCCTTTTTTGCCCACCCCCGTGGGGACATAAGCTTCAATCCGCTCGAGGAGTTCCCGGAGAACCGGCTTATCGAAACGATCCGCCGGAAGGTCGGTCCGGATAAGGCGGACGCCGCAGTTGATATCCATCCCCACCGCACCGGCGGAGATGACCCCGCCGGCCGCCACCGCCATCACCCCGCCGATCGGGAGCCCAAAACCCTCGTGGATGTCGGGCATTCCGATCACGGGCTCGATCACCCCCGGCAGGCAGGCGGCGTGCATCAACTGCTCCAAAGACTTGTCTTCCCGGAGCAGGGGGAGCAGGTTCTCGTTCACGTAAACAACCGCATCGACGCGCATCTTACCCCGACGCGCCAAACGATAGCGGTTCAGTCCGTCGCGCTTTAACTCCAAACCGGCCACCCCTTTCTTATTAGAATCCAGGAGTCAGAATCCAGAATAAAGAAGGAGTCGTTCACGACGATTAATCGTCACCACCGGGAATGAAAATGTGTGTAAGACCTCGGCAAGACCGGAG
>JASEJH010000119.1 GCA_030016455.1 Thermoanaerobacteraceae bacterium | reverse complement strand
CTGGCGCTCCTTATTCTTGACCAGTAAATCTGCCCCGTCATGCACAAGCCAGACAATGGCAGGTACATATGCAGCCGTTTCCAGAACCATTTTTTCCTTGCTTTCATCTAATTTTCGCCCGCTGGTTAAAACCTCCCTAAGCGTCCGGTAAGGCTCCAGTTCATAAAAGCTGTTGAAATCATTTACCGCCATCGCCAGCCTTTCAAAGCCGAATCCGGCCGGAACGGGCTTGGGCTTCAGGCGAAGCAGAAATTTATCGCTGTCGAGAGGGTCTTCCAGGACCTCCTGCGGAACTTTATCTCTCAGGGCTATTGGCTTCTTTATGTACTCTTCGCTCAGGAAAACGCCGATTTCCACATACCTGCCGTTTATCTCGTAGTAAGGTTCGCTTCTCACGCCGGCAAAGTACTCCCTGGCATTCAGCAGGATGGCATCAAAGCCGGACGGGTCGAGGGTTTCCAACTCCCCGGCGCGAATTATCTGGTCGTCTTTGATGCCGCACCTTTTCCAGGCATTCACCGCCTCGTCGTCTCTGGGAATGAAAATCCCTTCTTTTTGCATCTTTTTGAATTCACGGCCGGTGCAAGAATTCTCGACATCCGCCGCCAGGTTTATCCCCCTGCCGTAAACTTTGCCGCCCTTCCAGCAGGTGATTTTGAGCCGGTTCTGGTCGAGGCCCAGCTCTTTGAAAAAGGCGAAATTATCCGCGATCGCCTTTTCCCGGGGGTAAAGGTCCCAGGAGACGCAAAGAAGCATCCAGAAAAAGGGTAAATGCGTGTCGTCCGGCGCATCATAGTGCCTGAAGCATCTTACCCAGTAGGCGTAGGCCTCTTTGCGAAAAGGGTCGGTTCTAAGCTTGGTATTGAACCAGTCAACCGCGCCGCTGATGGTGAAACAGTGGGGGAAGGTCGAGTCCACTAACTTCCCGGACTTACGGGTAGGCCAGCCGCGCTTTGCCATAAATTCAAGGTACATCTTTTTGATTTGGATCGCGTTCAAAGTATAACCTCCAGAATCAAAATCTGATAGCACTCGTCTTTTAATTCTCGAGCGGTTCCGCGGAATATAATTCGCAGTGTATTGTCTTATTTTACCAGCCGCTGGCCTTCACCCCCTCATAGTCCCATTCGGGCCAGGAGGCGCCGACCGTTACGGAAGACGACAGCCTCGAGTTCGTCCGTGCTGAGCCCCACTTTGTTCAAGCGGGCGACCTCCCACCCCGGATCACGAAACGGGTAGTCGCTGCCCATCAAGATCCTGTCGCTTCCGTGCTCCCTGACCATCCGCACGAACTTGTCATCCGGCAAGAAGTCCAGGGTGCTGGAAGTGTCGAAAAACACGTTTTTGCCGGCCAGCGCCTCCATCGCCCGGTCCCACATCTGGTACCCTCCCATGTGCGCGGCGATGACCGTCAACCCGGGAAGCAGGTCCAGTACCCGGGAGAGCTGTTCCGGAGTGGCGTAATGGGTTTTCCCCGGAGCATCGTCGTCACCCACGTGAACCAGGAGCACAAAGCCGGGAATCAGGCGTTCATAGAGGGCCAGGGCGCGCTCCTCGTCAAGGTTGAAACACTGGAAATCGGGGTGGAGCTTGATCCCCTTGATACCGGCCGCTTTTAACCGGGCCAACTCGGCCTCAATCTCCCGGTCCTCCCCGTACGGATGAAGTGTCCCGAAAGGGACCAGTCCGTTTCCCCGGTTCGCCAGCGCCCAGTCGTTGGCTGCCGCTACCTGATCGGGCCTGGTAGCAGCGGTACTGAAGACCGCAGCCTGTACGTCTGCCATCCGGGCTAATTCCAGGTACTCTTCCTTCAAGCCCCGGTAGTTTACCGGAATGCCGTAGTGCACGGTCAAGTGCTCAATAACCCTGGGGGCAATGCTTTCCGGGAAAAAATGCACGTGGAAGTCAAGGGGTCGCATAACTCACCTCAACCGGTATTAAACTGCACCGCTTGTTATCTTACCGCCGGGGCCGGGCAGGGTCCCACCGCCCGGCTTTTCCCCAGCCTTTCAGAGGCCATACAATTTCCGGTTCCCCTTGTGACCCGGTGAGTGCTTGCTTCCTCCGCCGGCTTGACGGGGAGGTAATTCCATGCCTTCCGCCGGTTCCACTCTACCTGCCTTCCCTCAGCCCAGGAGCAGTTCGTAGATGCGGGCCCGCCCGGCGCTCTCCTTGATCGAGTTGACCGTAGTCTCCGGGTGGGGTTGCAGGCCGGTGACGCCGATGTAGCCCCTCCACAGTCCAAAGAGCTTTTCGCGCTCGGCGCCGACCACTACATCCTCCCAGCGGCGCCCGAAAACCGCTTCAAACTCGGCGCTCACCCCTGCAAGGTCTTTCGTTTCCGGAACGTCTTTCCAGACGCCCGCAACTCTCCCCGCCGCTACCACTACTCCGGGCGCAGCCGCCGCAGGTGTACAGAAATAAAAGAAAAAGGCCTCCCCGGTGTGCGCCCGGTGAAAGTAAAGACGCTCGAGCGCCTCCAGGTCGCGCACCCCGAAGACCGCCAGCCCGTGGGTCCTGACGGTTGCGTGCGCTCCGTTTAAATCTTCGGCCGAAACCGTGCCAATGAGTATCGCCACCCCGTACCCTCCTAAAAACCAAAGTGATCCGGTCCCGGATCCGGCAAAACCGCCGGCGCCGTACCGGTTCAAGCCCCGCCAACTTCCGGCCGGCGGCTACAGTCCCAGCAAACCCCGTAGCTCCGAAACCGTTCCCGCGAACGGCACGCCGATTTCCCGGCACGCCCCGGCGGTGTCGTATTTGCCGCTGCCGCGAAAGCCGATCACGCGCACAGGAGAGCCCGCCACGGCTTGCAGGTTTTGCGGCTTGTCGTCCACGAACGCCACGGCGGAAAGGTCGCCGATCCCGCACTCCCCGGCGAACTCCGCCACGCACTCTAACTTGCTTCTGTCCCGGGCGGAATAAATCTTCCTGAAGCAGCGGCACAGCTCCTCGCCCAGGTGTTCCGCCACGGTTTCCTCCCCGTACCTGCTCACCACGGCCAGCAGCCGCCCGCAGGCGTGCAACTCCCTGATAAGTTCCCCGATGCCCGGTACGGGCCTCTTGTCCCGGTGGTCCACGATCACACCGCTGAAATCAAAACAGACCGCCAGGAACCTGCCCTTTTCCACCGGAACCACCCCCTCGGAACAGCCTCGGACGCCGGGCGCCTGGACTTTCCTCCCCGAATTCTAACCGCACGGCCCCAAAATAATTCTCCGGAAGGAAGCGATTTCCTCCTTAAAGTCGAACGAACAGGGTCCAAACAGACGCGCTACGGGCGGCGCGCCGGCATTTCCCGTTCTGTACCGCCTGGCCGCACTGGCGGTTGTTGAAGGCGGTGACCCCGCGCCTCCCGAAGCGGTATACTAAGTTTGAACCGCCCGCTTTAGGGTATGTCTGTTTGTAACTCTTCCAGATCAAAGAAGCTGGCAGGGGAGGCTGAACCGCATGAAAACGGCGGTCATCACCGGGGGGTCGAGAGGCATCGGCCGGGCCATCGCCTTTGAACTGCTGCACCGGGGGATCACCCGCCTGGCCATTACCGCCAGGACGGCAGAAAAGCTGTCCGAGGCGAAGGAAGCCCTGGCGGCGGCCGGGGCCGAAGTGCTGGCTTTCCAGGCGGACGTGCGGGACCGTGAAACGATGGCGGCCGTGGTCGGGGAAACCGTGAACGCCTTCGGCCGGATTGATGCCTGGGTCAACAACGCCGGGGCGGCCCGGCGGAAGCTGTTCCTTGAGACGAGCCCCGCGGAATGGGAAGAAATCATTGACGTCAACCTGAAGGGCGTCCTTGTCTGCACCGCTGCGGTCCTGCCCCATATGGTCGCAAACGGAAAGGGCGTCATTGTTAACATCGCTTCCGGCGCCGGAAAGGTGGGCTTCCCGGAGCTTTCCGTTTACTGCGCCTCCAAGTTCGGGGTGGTGGGCTTTACCGAGTCCCTCGCTAGAGAAGTGGGCGGCTCCGGCGTCAAGGTCTATGCCGTCTGCCCTGGGAGTACCGATACCAGGATGTACCGCTCCCTCTACCCGGAAAGGGAACCGGCGGCCAAACCGGAGGAGGTGGCGCGGGTGGTGGGCCGGCTGGTTACCGGCAGGCTGGCGGCGCCGCCGGGCCGCTGCGTCGAGGTTTACTGAGTCACGGCGGTTTCAAGCAGCGCGCTCCGCGGCAGACTGGATCGCGGAGGCGCTGAAGGTCTTCCCGACTGCGGCGAGGTTACTGGCGGGAGGAGCGGTACAGAACCCTTTTCGGCTTCTGCGTCCGGCCGGCCGGAGGGAACCCCTGCAACTTCTCCCGGAAAACCGGGTGGTTCAACCCGCGTTATCCGGCCGGAAGCTCACGATGTACTCCAGGATGGTTTTCGAACCGTCCTCCGGATGGTGCAGCAGCGAAACCACGCTGTAGCGGAGATTTCCTCTAAGCTTCAAAGCAACCCTTACCGAAGGCTGGCCGCTGAGCGTCCCAGTATCCGCAAGGTTCAGTCCGTAGGGAAAATCCTGCTTCAGCAGGGCCGGGTCTTCCGGTTCCCGCCCCGCCGGCAACGCTTCAATCCGGTATTCCTCTACAAACCTGTGACCGGGCACGGTTACCGGCTCTCCCAGCACCAGCCCCGGCCCCGGTTCCACGTTATAAAAGCGGAACACCAGTTCGTTGGCTTTAGGGTCGTAACCGACGGTCGTCAGCGGCTTTTTATGCCCGCCAGCCAAAACCTGCCCTTCCTGGGGTTCAAGTTTAAAGGTGAACTCCCGCCCGCCGGGTTCCGCCTTGCAGAGCACCTGCGTCCACGCTCCCACCGCTCCAAAGGCAACCCCCTGCGTCGCGGGCAAGAACAACGGCTCCCCCCTGGGCATCTCCCGACTCCCCAACCGGCAGACCAGCCGGTAGGGGAAGCTGTAGTCCCCGCAGTCGCCGTCCCCTTTGGCGATAAACATCAGGGTACCGCCTTTCCTGCCCTCGTACCGGGCGTTTTCCGCGAAGCCGACGATACACGCAGCCTTCTCTTCCGACCGGTCGTACAGGAAAAAAGCGTTGTCCTGGTTCTGGACCTGCTCCACCAGGACAAACCGGTCGTCAATCCGCCACACCTGCTTGACCTGTTTCCGGGGGAAGGGCAGTTTTTCCTCTGGGATGCCTGCCAGTTTGTCTTCTGCATTACCGTCGCCGGCCGGCGCGGAGAGGGGAATGCAGCCGCACCCGGCCCCCCACAGGAAAACGGCCAGTAAAACGAGCAACAACTTTTTCATAAAGATCACCCTCCATTTCCTCAGGCCACCTGCCGTAAAATCTTAACCTTTGACCACCGGCTCCCTGTCCTCCGGTTATACTGAAAAAGGCCTGTATGATTTCACCTGTACATTATAACGTTTGCCAAAACAGTTTTGTGACGTCTATTCTGTCATGTCAATCAGTTAAACCCCGAAGGAGTCGTTCACGACGATTAATCGTCGCCACCTGGAATAGAAAATGTGTGTAGGACCTGCGGCAAGACCGCAGTCGCGCCGTATGACGAGCTGCGAACCGCACTTGGCGAGGCGACGGCTTGGAGTCC
>JASEJH010000118.1 GCA_030016455.1 Thermoanaerobacteraceae bacterium | reverse complement strand
GTGGCGATGTAGCGGCACCAGACGATCGGGTGGTAGCCCTCCTGAAGAAGCGCCGCCACTATCTCCGCACACCGGACCACCTTCGTGTCCGCGTCGCTGCCGGCAAGCTCCTCCGCCATTTGGGCAAAACGGCGGAGCTGCCGGCGACCGGTTTCCCCGAGGTCGGCCTCACTCTCTTCGATGGCGTACGCCGGTTCATGGTCGGTGGGCTCGGTATCGGTCGGATCGTAAACCGAGGGCGCAAAGAGCTCGTCAACCAGCTCTTCTTCCACGCTGCCGCCCTCTTTGCGCGCCCGCTCCCGCAGGGCGGCTGAAGCGGCAGCCGGGCTGGACATCACACAACGCAAAAGGGAGAGGGCCGCCCAGTAACGGAGGCGCTGGCGCGACTTGGCAAGCGTCGCGCCGGTCCGCACCAGCTCCCTGCCGAATTGGTATACTTTTTCGAAAAGTTCATAGTACCTTGGCGAGAGGTTATAGGTCTCGTCAACAGACTCCCGGGCGGGGAAAGGCGTCTCTTCGCCCAGCCACCGGGCGATGTCGGGCCGCCGCCGCTGGACAAAGTGGCGGGCCAACTCAACTCGCTCCCCTTCTTCAAGCCGCTGCATATCGAAGCGCGCGAATTTGGGGTTGAGCAGAGCTAACAGGGAAAGAAAAGATTCTTCAATCCCGCTGTGCGGCGTGGCAGTGAGCAGAATCAGATGACGTCCCGGCTTTTCGGCAAGGCGGCACAAAAGGTCGTGGCGTTGCTGCTGCGCCCGGGATGCCCCACCGGGCCGGGCCGCACCGTGGGCCTCGTCTACGATGACGAAGTCAGGGCAGTGGTAAAGGAAGTTATCCCGGTGTCGTTCAGATTTGACATAATCTATGCTCACGACCAGGTGGGGGTAATGCTCCCCGAAGATGCTGTGGTCCCCCGGGGGCAGGTCGCGCTCCAGGCGGCTGACGGTACCGGAACGCACCACCACTGCTTCGATGTGGAATTTTTCGCGCAGTTCTTGTTCCCATTGCTCACAGAGGTATGGGGGGCAGAGGACGCAAACCCGGCGGATCTCGCCGCGGTCGAGCAGTTCGCGGGCGATAAGCAGGGCCTCAATCGTTTTGCCCACACCGACGTCATCAGCGATCAGCAGCCGTACAGGATGAAGCCGCAGCGCCATCAGCAGAGGCACAAACTGGTAGGCGCGGGGCCGAACCGAGATACGGCCCAGCGACCGGAAGGGTCCGGCACCGTCGCGCAGGGAGAGGCGGGCGGCGTTGTAGAGCAACTCGACGCCTACAGCGTCGCTAACCTCATCCGGCGAAGGAAGAGGGAAGCTGGCCGGTTCGACCCGGTCTAGGCCCAACCGCGCCAGCGGCAGGTAAATGCCGCATTCTTCCTCTTCACTACCAGTTAATGGCCTGAGAAGTAAAATTTCGGGGCTGGGCGACGGAAGGATCACCCACTCTCGCTCCCGGCACCGGACGATGTTGCCGACGCTGAAGAGAGACACCGGGCATCAGTCCCTCCTTTCGCCAAAAATATCGGGGTAACGCTGAAGCTGCGCCTCTATTTCTTGGTCATACCGGATTACCACTACCCGGTAGCCAAGCTCCTTCAGCTCGCGGCGCGCGGTTTCGTCTTTTTGCCGCTGCTCTCGCTGGTCGTGCACCGCGCCATCGCAATAGACGCAAACGTTGGGCTCGTAAAAGAAGTCGGGGATGGCCGGATAATCAGCCAGTTCCCTTTGGGCATCATCCGGCAGGCGGCGCTTGGTCTGGAAGAGATGATCTATAAAGCGCCGCTCCAATTCCGAACGGGAGTCGGTAAGCGACCGAAGCCAACGGTAGTGCTCTTCATAAGTTCTGCCCTTACTCTTGGCCAGCGTCACGCTTCTGGAAAGCCTATCTAAAGCCTCTTTTATTAGGTGGCGGTTGAGGCGCTGGTGGTCCAGCTGGTTGGTATAAGAAAGCAGACATTCGTAGCAGGCACGGGAGCAGGTTTCATCCATTTCTGTGCCAGGCGTGAAGTGGCACCGCTCGAGCGCTGCTCTGGCCACCTGGGAGAAAGCATCGCGCTCCTCGACCAGCCGGCGTAACACACCGGCACCGCCTTCAGCCGCCTCCCAGAAGAGGATGGCGCGCTTTCCCCCCGTGCCGATACGCTCCGAGGCAAGTTCGGACTCTTCGACCTGGAAGGTCGTTTCGATGCCACGCTGCAAGGCATATTGGAGAGTGGCCGCGAAGTCTTCCTTGTTTTGCCACGCCGGTTCGAGAAAAGAAATTAGCAGGATGTTCCGCGTGTCGTGAACAAAGAGCCGCACCCGCTCCGGCTGGCTGGAAGACGAAGCAGGTGGCTCCTCATCCGCCTCGGCCGTATCACGGGCGCTAAGCCACCTTCCAGTGGCCAGATCAATCAAGAACCCTTCCTCCCGCCGGCTCCGCCAGCCGTGGTTGATCCGGAAGAGGGTAGCCGACGGCCCATAGGTGAGTTTCAGCACCGGAGTTCTGTTCTCGTCACAGACCTCCGCTTCGTGAATGCGCTTCCGCCCGCCGGGCAAAGAGGCAAACCGGAAGTGAGAGGTGAGTTTATATCCTTCTCGGCGGCGCTCCTCCTCGTCGCAGGTGATCCGCTCCCGCCGCCAAGTCTTGACATTCGCCATTTCCAAAAGGGGCACGATCTCGCTATTTGCTGCGTCCAACCGGGAGCCACAATTCTCGCACAGGTCTATCCCCTCATCGTCTTTGTGGAAATAACCGCAAACGTTGCAGAGCTTAGCCCGCAAGCGGCGCTGCTCTAAGCCCCCCGGCGGGGCGATGAGGGAATAAGCCTCGTATTTTGCGCCTTCATGGTAGATAATGTTGCGGGGGCCGAACTCGGCAAGCGCCAAGAAACGGGGGCGGTTGATAAACTCCCCCTCCTCGCGGGGGACGAAGGCCCGCAACGGCAGGCGCGGGAAGTTGTATCCGGGTAGAAATCCTTCGCAGGCCAGGTACCGGTAGGGATAGAAATCTGATTCCTCCCGCTGGGTCTCGTTGCGAAGCAGATTTAGCTGCCGCAGGGCCTCCTTTTGCTGCTGCTCCGCCTGTTTTTGCTCTTCCCTTTTGCGGGAGCGATAGAGTAGGTTGTGCGCCTCCTGCAACTGGGCCTGCGCCGCCCGGTAAAGCTCGCGCCAGCGGTCAAAGGCCCGGTCGAACTCCTGCGGCGCGTTCCGCAAGAGGGTCTCCAGCCACTCGTCGGCGTACCAGCCTCCAGTAGCTATATCAGGCTCGCAGGCCCGCAAAACAGCCTGGGCTTCTTGCAGGCACTCTTTGAGCCGCGCCTCCGAAAGGTTGATCTGCGCCCGAACCTCTTCCTTAAGTGGAAAACCCTCGATCTCAGTTTCCACAAGATCAGCGATAGACCTGCCGAGAGGGCGTCCGGTTTTGGCCAGCCAGACGGCGTGGACGTGCGCCCTAACCAGGTCCTCGTTCCCTAAGTCGAGCTGGGGGCTTTTGACGGCCCCAGCCACCATCGCCTCCCGCCGCCGGAAGAAATATTGGTCGTGGCCGCTGCGGGCCGCGCAGTAGGTCAAAACTAAGGCCGGGTCGCCGCGGCGACCGGCGCGCCCGCTGCGCTGGGCATAATTTGCCGGGGTCGGCGGCACATTCCGCAGATGCACGATTTGCAGGTCAGCGATATCAATCCCGAGCTCCATCGTCGGTGAGCAAAAGAGGCAAGGTAAGGTACCGTTGCGAAAACGATTCTCCCGCTCCTGCCTTTTTTCGTAAGAAATCTGCGCCGTATGCTCCCTGCCCTCCATATGCTGTAACCGGCGGGCAGCGGTCCGGTAGAATTCCCGGAAGAACTCGTTCGTTTGGCGCTGGACCGCGAGGTAAACCGGACTTTCTACCCGCCGGGAATAGACGGGGTCCGGTGGCAGAGGGCTTCCATCCCCCAACCGCCAAATTATCGCCGCCGCCTCTAACTGGACAAAATCTACACCGCTCTCGGCGCCTCGCCGGAGCAACCCTTGGGTGCAAAGCAGATCCACCAGCCGGTGGACACAATCCCAGTAGGCCCTCGGCGAAAGGTCCAGTTCCCTGCAGAGGTAACGCCCGATCACGCTCCTTTCCCCGAGGCTCAGACCGCTTACCTCCCGGCCGGAGCTGACCGGCGAAAGCAAGAAGCGCTGGGCCGACCAAAGCCGTTTCTCTTCAAAGCGCCACCGCTCGGCAATCTCCTGCTCTACCCGCTTCTGAAGCTGCTGCTGCTCGGTTTCCCGGAGACAGGAGGCGTTGATGGCCAACTTCCTCCGGAAATGGTTGAGGAAAACCTTGAGGATCTCGTAGCGTTTTTCGGCAGACAGGCTGGCAAACGGAAGAAAACCTTCCCACTTCGACTGGTCTTCGCACAGCTCCTTCAGCCCGAGGTAGTCAATCTGGAGGAGCCCGCACTGCTCGAGGTTGGGCTGGACCACGCGCCAGCCGCGCTGCAGGTCTTCGTAAAGCCGGTACTCCAATAAGTCCCGGAAGGTTGCCCAGACCCTTTTCCCCTGGGGGGTGGCAGGATCAAGCTCCGGGTTAGCGGCGACGTCACGCAGCGTGAGACCGGTAAATTCGAGCACCTTCCCGGCAACCACGTCGTAGCGCAATTCCCCGTACCGCTCAAGCGCCGCCAACAGCGCCGCCCGAAGCAGCGAAACCCGCACAAAATCGTTAAAGTGGCCCGCTTGCAGGGAAGCATCCTGACGGTTGTCGGTGAAACTCAACACCTTTTGCGCTTCTTCGGCAATTCCCGCTTCCGGCGCGTGAAGCAGTGCCGACAGTGAAAGCACCGTGGTGGCACTGCTGCGCCCTTCGCTCGATAGGCGGGCTAATTTGCGGAACTCGTTTTTGTCCCTGCCGGAGTAAAACTCACCGCAGCTAAGGCAGAGCATAAAAGGCGCGGGCAGAAACCAAGCCTTTACCGCTCCCTCAGCTTGTTTCTGGCGGATGGACCCATCGGACTGGACCCACACTTCCTGGGGAATATATTTTCGGTAGTCCTTTTTGACCTTGCCCTTCGCGTCAAGCCACTCCGGCGGGATGTGCTCCAGGCTCCAGGCAGTGCTTTCGTCAACCAAGGCTAAATAACCGGCTGTGGCCTCGACGTCTACAGGGAGATCACTCTCATGTTCTCGCGGCAGCAACCGTTGGTTATCCTCGTCCTTCCAAACAACATAATACTCCCGCCCGCATACCCGGCAAAATTCTAAGGGGTAGAGAACCCGCCCCTTTCCTCCGCCAGCTTTTCCTTCCTCTGGCGCGTAGTACTGCCCCTCCAGGGTCAAGGAGCGCGCCGGAGGAGGCTCAAGCGTGGCGTAAACAGCCCGGCCCTGGCTGATAAACTGGTGGAGCTTGAGTGCAAAAAGAGGGTTACCGTCCGGAAGCCTCAGTTGACTGCCTTTGAGAAGTATTTCTTGCAGTCGACCGAGGCACACTTCTACACCTAAACCGGTATCCCGCGCCAACCTTTGCGCCCCTTCCGTCAGCGTAAGCGGTTTTACCCGGCGGAGATTCCCGCCGGGCTCCTCTCCCAACCCAAAGGTTTGCTCAACCCATGCCGTTAAAGGGCTGGCCAGCATTTCCGCTACGGTCTCCGGCACGGGCGCCTCTACCGCCCGGCGAAGTGCCTCCCTATCCGGTGGCGCAGCCGCCGTGG
>JASEJH010000117.1:1486-5695 GCA_030016455.1 Thermoanaerobacteraceae bacterium | reverse complement strand
GATCGTCCAGTTCCGGGCTGCCGGTCCTGACGGTTGTTGAACGCTCCTTTTTCCTTTTCGCGCCGTCCAGAGCCGAGCGGGCGCGGTGAAACGCCGGCCCGTCCATCTCCCAGGGATTCGCCTCGAGGGGCTCCGCCTGCAAGCCGATTCCGATGCCCACCCTCAACTCTAAGGGGCGGCAGGCGAGCCGGAGGTGCCTGACGATTTCCGGAGCCCGTAGCCAGCCTTCCAACACCCCCTGGATTTCGTCCCCCCGCGATAAGGTGAAAGGGCTCAGCAGTGCGGGATGCCGCAATTCGTCTAATTTTCGCTTCAAGGACTTCTTGTAGTCCCCGGCGCTCCTGGATTCGATTATATCGGCCGTCACCACAGTGATTCTTCGCACGGGTTCGCCCTCCTCAGGGTGAGTCTGCAATTTTCACCCTCAATAAGGTGAGATTTCGTCATCTGTTTTGTTTTCTCCTTCTTTAGCGTTGCTCCCGGTAAAAACTAAAGTCACCCGGGATTTTCATATGCTGGCTTTATAGGACACCGGACAAGATAGCGGACACAATAGCCGAACTTTTGCCTTTTTGCCGGGGCCAAGGCTGAGGCTAAAACCTGTTACGGTGGCTTTTCTGGGGGCCAAGTTCTTAGACGTCGTGACCACATGGATTGCAATTGGATTTTTGGGTGGCTGGGAGATTGGGTTGGCAACGGGTTTGCTGGGGTTCAAAATGGCCATCGCCGTCAATGTGGCGGCCGTCATATTTGCGGTGATGGTGCTTGAAACGGTTAATTTTCGGGCGCGGCTCGCATGGATCGGTCCTGCCTTCGCCGCGCTTTTCCCGTTTTGGAATACGTTCGTGATTGGGTTTGAACTGCTGAGTTAGTCAAACCCATCGAACGTCCCCACCGCGGCTGCAGAAACATGGGTCGGCGACCAGTCGAGACTATCAGCTATATCTGGAGCGGATGGATGCTCAGTCTTCAACGGTTGAAAAAAGACCTGGCTGCCGCCGGGTCGCGTGGTGCCCCAGGTTTGTTTGCCGGGAGATTTACTGGATCATTTCCACCTTTTGCATTTTGTCGCCGATGGCGATCTGGTCCACGATGTCCATGCCCCTGACCACCCTGCCGAAGACGGCGTACTGGCCGTCGAGCCAGGGCGCATCGGTTTTCAGGATGTAGAACTGGGAGCCGGCCGAGTTGAGATCCCGCGTACGCGCCATTGCCAGGGCGCCCCTGACGTTCTTGAGCCGGGGGTGGGTCTCCAGCTTGATGGTCCAGCCGGGTCCGCCCGTGCCGTTGCCGTTGGGGTCGCCGCCCTGGATCACCCAGTCCTCGACCCGGTGGAACGTGAGGCCGTCGTAAAAGTTCTGCGTGACGAGTTTCTCGAAGTTGGCCACCGTCACCGGCATCAGTTCCGGGTACAGCTCCACTTCGATTTTGCCCTTGTCCGTGGTGAAAAGCGCGCGTTTGGTGGCGGTGGTCTTGCTGAGGTCGTCCATAGTTGCGTCCTCCTTTGTTTCGGTGACGGGCGGTGTGCCGGTATGGTCCTGCCCGGTGGCCTGCGCGGCCGGCCTGTCCGAGTGTTCCTGTCCGGAGCCGCCGCATCCCGCCAGGCATGCAAGAAAGACCGCGAGAACCAGCGTTATAATAAGAACCGGTCTGCTGCCGGCTCCGGGAGCCCCGGTGTTTCTACCAGTCATCCTTTACCGCCTTCCGGCTTGAATTATGCGCCGTTGCTCCGTGCGTGCCGCTTCTTTTTTGGCCCGGGGCGGAGGCGTTCTGCCTACGATGATAAAACGACCCGGCCGATGATCCCCGCAAACTGCCGCGTTTCCCTCAGCCGTTGCTCGAGCTCCCCCCCGGTCTGTTTGCGGTAAGACGCGAGGATGCCGAGGCGTTCCGCGGGCACGCGGCCGGTTCTTCACCCCATTAGAGCTTCACGATGTTCCGCCTGATCAACTGGTCGAGGAGCACACCGGCCAGGAAACCGGCGCCCATGTTCCAAAGGGCGAAGCCGGCGGTCACCAGGAAGACGTAGAAATCGTTCTTTTCGCGGGGAACATCCCGGGCCGATGCCGCCAGTTCGAGCCCGGCGAAGAAGAGGATTACCCCCAGGACATTTTCCGGGAACATTTGGAAAAGGAGCAGGACGGAATCGCTCAGGAAAAGCGCGACGGCCAGCAAAATGCAGCCCAAAATAACCGTCGCGCCGCCGGTATGGGCGCCGAAGCGCACGTGACCGGCCATGCCCCCTGCGCCGTGGCACATCGGAATGCCGCCGCCGAGGGGTGAAAGCAAGTTCATGATCCCCTGGGAGATGGCGATTTTCTTCTCGGTCACTGGCCGGTGCGGGAAGAGACGGTTGTTTTCTGCGGTGATGGCGATGACGGCGTTGCCCAGGGTAAGCGGGATCTGGGGGATGGCGAGGATGATCGTGCCCTTCAGGAAATCCTGCCACGTAATCGCACCCAGGGTGAGTTGCGGCAGCCGGAGCCCCACGTCCACCGCCGCCAGGCGCGCCCAGAGCCCGGGATCCTTCACCGAGGCCACGATCACCCCGATTACCAGCAGGGCGAACATCGCCGGAATTTTCCTATTGCCGAGCATTAGAAAGGTTATCATCAGGGCCAGGAGAGCCACCGCCCAGTCGGTGCTCATCATCCTCATCCCGTCACGGATGAACAAAAAGCCCAGGCCCAGCACGATTCCCCGGACGATCGGCTTGGTGGCCACTTTGGCGACCAGGTTGATCGTGTTCGTCAGGCCCATGACCAGCCAGAAGAAGCCGGTGAAAAGACCCGCTCCGTAAACCATGGCCGGGGTCACCGCCTGTGACGTGATGGCCGCCGCGCCGATCGCCTTCATCGGCTGCACGGGAATCGGGGTCTTGTAGTAGGTGCCACAGACAATGAGGAGTACCCCGAACATAAAGAGGATTCCCAGGGGGTCGAGTTTCATCACGGTGATGTAGCCGAGGACAAACGGGATCAGAGTGCCTAGATCCCCGAAGGCGCCCGCCCACTCCGAGCGGTCGAAGCGGTTTTTGACCGGGGGCAATTCCGGCGGTACGGCGGTTGAAGGCTGCGGCACCCTTTTCACAACCCTGGTTTGATTCTGATTTTGAGATTAGCTTAAAGCCATCTTCAACCCGCTGTCAATTGGTTTTGGGACCCTGCCGTTTTACAGGGCAGACTTTCACTGGCAAAAAGTCCTTCCGCCGGCCGCCGGGGTGACTTCGACCGTCGCGTGTTGAGGTTTGACGGCGGCAACGAGGTGGATGACTCAAAAGATGCAGGGAGCCGACTTCCCCGGTATAACCGGTTTGCGGCGGGAGCGGTAAGTTTATGAGAGTTTGGCCGGTGCAGTTTTCAGGCGCGCCAGGGAATTGGTTTTTTTTGACCGGAGTATTCAATTTCCAGAGTTGGCGGCCTACGGAGCTACTTCAGGCATCTTTTCGTAGAAGAATTCGGGGAGGATGCCGGGTTCGACCTCCTTGTAGCGGGAGCGCAGGACGACGAAGTCCACGCGGCGGTTCTTCTGGCGGTTGGCTTCGGAGTCGTTCGGCGCGACGGGCCGGTACTCGCCGTATCCGGAGGCCGAAAGGCGCTGGGGAGGGAAATTGATCCGCAGGAGTTCCTGCACCACACTCGTGGCCCGGGCCACGGAAAGCTCCCAGTTCGAAGGGAAGCGGGCGGTATGAATCGGGAGGTCACAGGTATGACCCTCAATCCGAATATAGTTATCGGTAGCAAGAAGTATTTCGCCCACCTTGCGGACAATCAGGCGTGCCTGGGGGGTAAGGTCTGCAGAGCCTAAAGGAAATAAAGCAGTATCCTGGATACTGACCACCACACCGCGCTCCTCGATGCGGGCGGTTACTCTGGCGGCCAGCCCCTGTTCGCGGGCGTATTTTTCGATCTGCTCTTTGATTTTCTGCATCTGGAGGGTCTCTTTGGCCTCTTTGCTCAGGCTGAATTTGGTCTCCACGCGTTCCTGTGAAACGGGGGCGCCAGCGACCACCGAAGGCCCCGGCCCTTCCAGAACCATCCCCCCGCCGCCGCCCAGGGCCTTGGACAGCGATTCGGCGATCCCGGCGAACTTCTTCGCGTCAATGTTGCTAAAGGTGAAAAGCACGATAAAAAAGATTAACAACAAGGTGATGAGGTCCGCGTAGGTGATCAACCACCGTTCCCGGTTTGCTTCTTCCACTTCGGACCT
>JASEJH010000117.1:0-1476 GCA_030016455.1 Thermoanaerobacteraceae bacterium | reverse complement strand
TCATAAGCTTCGCCTGCCTTTTCGGCCTCCTCTATTTCCCGGCGGTGCTTCGGTTTGAGGTAAGCCGTCAGCCGTTCCCGAATGAGAATTGGGTTGTTTCCGGCCTGGAGGGCCAATAAGCCCTCGATCATCATCTGGTAGGCGATTTCTTCTTTAGCACTAAGGTTCTTAAGCCGGGCGGCGATGGGAAAGTAAAAGACGTTCGCGCTGCAAACACCGTAAAGGGTGGCGGTAAAGGCCAGCGCGATCGCCGGTCCAAGGGCTTCCGGGTTCGAAAGACTGCTTAACACGTGGATCAGTCCCATAACAGTGCCGATGATGCCCATTGTCGGGGCGTAACCACCGGCCTGGGTGAAGATTTCCTGCCCGAGCTTGTGGCGCTCCTGCATTGCGTACATCTCTGTTTCCATAATATTCTTGATTATTTCGGGGTCGGTGCCGTCTACCACCAGCTGAATCCCTTTGCGGAGAAAGGGCGATTCGATATCCTTAAGCTGGTTTTCCAGGTAGAGCAGACCCTCCCGCCGGGCCTTTTCGGCAAGTTCCACAATCTGGTCAATGAGCGCGCGTTCATCGGTCGGCTTGCTGAAAAGAATGACCTTTAAAAGCTTCGGGATCAGCGCGATTTCGTGGAGCGCGAAGCCGGCCATTGTTGCACCAAGAGTACCGCCGAAGACGATCAGCATCGCCGAAGGGGCAAGGAGCATATTCAAATGCCCGCCTTCGGTAACGAAACCAATGAGCAGAGAAGCTACGCCGATAGTTATCCCAAGGAGGGTGGCAAGGTCCATCAGATACCCTACCTCTTCCGACATATTTTGCACTTTCTCATTATTATTCGGCATAAGGTAGGGGGGTCCTTTACCATTAAGAAAATTTTTCTGGCAGAGGGCTTGTTTCGAAATGGATGTCGGCAGATGGTCCAGGCTGAGCTAAAGTTTTCTTTCGGTCAAGGCGATAAAGTAATCGATAAAGTAATAATGAAAAATTCGCATCCAGGAGCCGGTTTCAGAGCTTCTGCCGGCAACCTGGGCGAGGCGCCGAAAGCGAGGCTGAGCTTGAGGAGGGTTGGAAATGGCCCAGAGAGCGGAAGGTGTCTGCCGGGAGGAACAGGTTGTGGTTTTTGAGCTGGCGGGACAAACCTACGGCGTGGAGATCGGGTCGGTCTCCGAAATCATCCGTATGGAAAACATTACCAGGGTCCCCCGCGCCCCGGAGTTCGTGGAGGGGGTGATCAACCTCCGCGGGCGAATCATCCCGGTGCTCGATTTGCGAAAGCGCTTCGGCTTGCCGGAAGGCGAGCCCACACGGCGGAGCCGCATCATAATCGCGGAGATCGGCGGGATGACCGTCGGGATGATCGTTGACGCGGTGCTTGAGGTTTTGCGCATCCCGGTAGACGGGATTGAACCGCCGCCGCCGGTGGTTGACGGCGTAGACGTGTTTTACCTCAGGGGGATCACCCTCCACGGGGAG
>JASEJH010000116.1:612-5714 GCA_030016455.1 Thermoanaerobacteraceae bacterium | reverse complement strand
ACGCGTGACGGTGATCCACATACCTGCGTCGTGGCTTATTCCCTGGGCAACTTTATTTCCAACCAGCGGTGGCGCTATTCCGACAGCGGGATCATCCTTTACCTCCACCTTGAAAAGGACCGCACCCGGACCCGCGTCCGGGGCGTGGAGTTCCTGCCGCTCTGGGTTCAAAGGGCGCAGGCCGCCGGCCGCTGGCAATTCCGCGTGCTGCCGGTGCACCCCATGATCGACCCGGCCACCGACATCCCCTTAACCGCTGCCGACAAAAAACGGATGTCCCAGGTGTGGGAAGAACTCTGTGCACACCTCAAGAAACCGGCGCAGGGAATTCTACCCTACAGCGAAAAGAAACCTGCTGAAGAAACAATCCCCCTGAAACCGGCCCAACGACAGCCTTAAAGCAAGCCGGCGTCCCCCAAAATCTGGCTGATCTTCTCCTTTTCCTCCGCTGTTACTTCCACCAGCGGCAATCGCGGCGCGCCGACGTTCATTCCCCGCAAATTCAGCGCCGCCTTCACCGGTACCGGATTGGTGGTGATAAACATCGCCTTAATGACGGGGAAAAGCTCCCGGTGAATCTTCGCCGCCAGGGTCACGTTTCCGCTGGCGTATGCGTTAATCATTTCCTGCATCCGCATCCCGGCAATGTGGGCCACCACGCTGACGACCCCCTTCCCCCCTATGGCGAGGATCGGCAGCGTGAGGGCGTCGTCGCCGCTGTAAATCGCAAACTCGTCCGGTAGAATCCGCCGGAGCTCGCTCACCTGGTCCATGTTGCCGCTGGCTTCCTTGATCGCCCGGACATTGGGCACGTCCTTGGCCAGCCGCGCCACCGTGGCCGGGAGCACGTTCACCGCCGTACGGCCGGGGATATTGTAAAGCATCACCGGAAGATTGGTGCTCTCGGCAACCGCCCGGAAGTGGCGGTAAAGTCCCTCCTGCGAAGGCTTGTTATAGTACGGAGCCACCAGCATCACCCCGTCGGCGCCGGCCTTCTCCGCCGCCCGGGTCAAGGCAATGCTGTCCGCAGTCGAATAGCTTCCGGTTCCTGCGATAACCGTAGCCTTTCCGCCTACTTCTTCCACCACCGCCTGGAAGAGCGCCTTTTTTTCCTCCTTGGTGAGCGTGGGGGACTCCCCCGTCGTCCCGGCTACCACCACCCCGTCCGAACCGTTCTCGACTAGGTAGCGCGCCAGCTTCTTCGCCTGCTCAAAATTCACCGCGCCGTCCCGGTCGAAAGGCGTTACCATCGCCGTAAGCACCCGTCCGAAATCTACCGCCATTCTCCCACCTCCAATTTTAGAAGTCACCCAGCACTAAACTCAAAAAAACAACTTCCTTGACCTCCAACGTGGAAATCCTCTCCGAAACTTCCACTTTTCTGGCAACCGCCGCTATTCCCCTTGGTTGAGTGCTGGGCTGCCTCTAACCTCATTGTTAAACGCAGCCGTACTTGATTGCCAGCTCCGCGATCTGGACCGCGTTCGTCGCCGCACCCTTGCGCAACTGGTCGGCCACCACCCAGAGGTTCAACCCCTTATCCAACGAGTTGTCGTCCCTAATCCGCCCCACGAAAACCTCGTCCCTGTTACAGGCCTGAACGGGCATCGGGTATTTCTTCGCCGCCGGCTCGTCAACCACCACCACTCCCGGCGCCCGCGCCAGAATTTCCCGGGCCTCGGCAGCGCTAAGCTTTTCTTTCGTCTCGACGTTGACCGACTCGGAATGGCACCGGAACACCGGCACCCGGATCGTCGTTGCCGTCACCGCCAGGGAATCATCGTGGAAAATTTTCCGGGTCTCCTTCACCATTTTCCACTCTTCCTTGGTATAGTCCATCTCCATGAACACGTCAATGTGCGGAATCAGGTTAAAGGCGATCTGGTGGGCGAAAACCTGCGGCGGATATCCTGCCCCGTCGAGCACCGCCCTGGTTTGAAGCTCCAGTTCCTTAATCGCCGCCGCCCCGGCCCCCGAAACGGCTTGGTAGGTCGAAACCACCACCCGCTTGATCCCCGCCCGGTCATAAATCGGCTTGAGCGGAACCACCATGATGATCGTCGAGCAATTCGGGTTGGCGATGATCCCCTTGTGCCACTTCACGTCCTCGGGATTGACCTCCGGAACCACAAGCGGAACCTCCGGCTCCATCCGGAAAGCGCTTGAGTTGTCCACCACCAGCGCCCCCCGGTCCCGGGCCGCCAGCGCGAACTCTTTACTTGCCGCACCCCCGGCAAACAGCGCGATCTCAACCCCGTCAAAACTCTCGGGGCGCGTCTCTTCAACGGTGTAGGCTTCACCCCGGAAGCGAATTTCTTTACCCGCCGACCGGGCGGTGGCCAGGGGACGAAGCCTCCCCACGGGAAAGTTCCGCTCTTCCAGAACCTTCAAAATTTCCTGGCCGACCGCTCCGGTCGCTCCCACCACAGCTACGTTGAACTGCCGCAAAGATACCCTCCTTCCCGGTTGCCGTCAAGCCGGCTCGCTCACGGCGTAACCGATCAATACCGGCTGGAGCTGTTTTCCCTGGAGCGCATGGACGACCGTTTCCGTCAAAAGGTCCATCCGCGCCACCAGGGAGTTGGGCTTACCGGCCGGATTGTCCTGGCCAAACGGCACCATATAAATATTCTTGGCGTTTAACAGGACCCCCAGGTTGCGCGCGTTCATTCCCAGAGCATCGTTGGTAGCAATAGCCAGCACCACGGGCCGCTGGTTCCTCAATTGCGCCTTAATCGCCATCAGCACCGGCCCGTCGGTGATCGCATTAGCAAGCTTCGCCAGCGTGTTCCCCGTACAGGGAGCCACCACCAGGATATCCAGTAACTTCTTCGGTCCGATCGGCTCGGCGTCGATGATCGTCTCGATCACTTCATGCCCCGTAATCTCCTTTAACAATCCCTTCCAGTAAGCCGCCGTACCGAAACGGGTGTCCGTAGTCGCCACTTCCCGGGTAACGATGGGGAAAACCTCTGCCCCTTCGTCAATAAGCTTCTTGACCTGTTCCACCACTTCCTTCAACGTGCAGAAAGAACCGGTCAGGGCAAACCCTACCTTGACTCCCTTGAGCCGCACCGTCAGCACCTCCCCAGAGGCCGCCCTGCAAACTTCGTCTGGCTTCGTCAGCCGCTGCCGGCTGGGTGCTCACGTACCATTTGAGAGGTTAGAGGCCAGAAGTTAGAGGTTAGATCTTTTGTAGGAATTCGCATAGCGAATTCCCTCAATAACTCCAACATCCAACCTCCGGCTTCCAACTTCCAAAATGCCATACTCGTTTTTGAACGGCCTCAAAACCAAAGATGTTAAGGTAAGACCGCGAGGCTGAGCCCTTTCTCCTGCACGAGCAGGTCGGCAACCACCTGTCCTAAAATCCGCCCGGCCGTTTTCGGTGCCACCTTGCCGGGCAGCGCCGGCGCCAGCATCGCCCGCCTTCCAAGGCGTGCGGCGGCTTCAAAATCCGTACCGCCGGGCTTCGTGGCGAGGTCCACGATCAGAACGTCGGGCCGGGTGCACTTCAAGACCCGCGCCGTCACAACAAGTGCCGGCACGGTATTGAAGATCACATCCGCCTCACCGGCAATCGCGGGCAGTCTCCCAAAATCGGCCGCCCGGCACCCCATCTCCACCGCCCGCGCACGCTGGGCCGGGTCCCGAGCCACCACCGTAGTCACGGCGCCAAGGCCGTTTAGCATGCGCGCCAGGGTCAGGCCGACACGCCCAAACCCCAGAACAAAGGCGGATGAACTGTGGATGGTTACAGGCAGGTACTCCATCGCGATCTGGATTGCGCCTTCCGCCGAAGGGATGGAGTTCAAAATGGCGAAGTCATCCCTTTCCGCTACTTCCACCAGTCTGAACCGCAGGCGGTCGGCGAGTTCCAGGAGGTACCGTCTCGCAAACCCTGTAAAAATCGGGGTGCCTTCGGGGAGGGAAGCCAGATCTTTGTCCTGCAGCAAAATCGGTTCTCCCGGGGTGGAAACCCGGCCGTCTTCACCGACTCCCGGAAAGGGAAAAACAACCGCATCCGCTCCCCTCACTCCTGCCTCTATTTCGGCAACCGCTTGCCCGCCCGGTACTTCTCTTTCGTGCCCCACCAGTCTGACCTGCGCACCCTCGTTCAAAAGCTCCTCGGCCACAAAAACCGCACGGCGGTCGCCACCGATAACGGCTATCGTAATTCCTTTCAGTCTTCCTTTCACGGTTCTCGCCCCCACGGCTAATAACCAGTATATGAGCCGCTGGGGAAGGAGGTGCGTATCAGCAGTCAGAAGTCAGAGGTCGGAAGTCGGAAGAAAAAGCACCCGCGCAAAACCGCGCCGGAACTCCGGCCTCCCGGCACGCACTCCAAAAGGGAGTATTAGGCAAATATTAACTTGTCGAGCCCGTAAATAATCTCCTGGAGTTCCTTGACTTTCTTGATCCCCATGATCACCCCCGGCATGAATGACTCCCGGGAAATTGAATCGTGCCTGATGCTGAGCGTTTGCCCCAGGCCGCCGAAAATCACTTCCTGATGAGCAACAAGGCCCGGCAAACGGACGCTGTGGACATGAATTCCCTCCAGCGTTCCTCCCCGGGCCCCTTCAAGCTTCACCTGCTCGGTTCGGTCCTCCACCGCCGCGTCGCCCCGTGCTGCAGCGATTATCTCCGCCGTCTTCAGCGCCGTTCCTGAAGGCGCGTCGAGCTTCTGGTTGTGGTGAAGCTCGATGATCTCCGCCGCCGGCAGGTAACGCGCGGCGATTCCGGCGAAATGCATCATCAAAACTGCCCCGATGGCAAAATTGGGCGCCACCAACCCCCCGACGCCCTTTTCACGCGACAACTGGATCAGCCTGTCCAGCTCTTCCTTAGGAATACCCGTGGTGCCGACAACCGGGCGCACACCGCACTCAATGGCCGTACGAATGTTCTGCACCGCCGCCCTGGCATTGGTAAAATCAACCATTACCTCGGCCGCGGTCTCCCGCAAAACGTTCTCCAGGTCCGAACGCACCGTAACCCCAAGCGGTCCGGTACCCGCCAGCACCCCCGCATCTTCTCCGGAGCCGGTTACGTCCACGGCACCCACAACCCCCATCCCGCGGGTATTGCTCACCGCCCGG
>JASEJH010000116.1:0-602 GCA_030016455.1 Thermoanaerobacteraceae bacterium | reverse complement strand
GGGTGCCGTGGACGACCTCGCGGCCCATCCGTCCGGCCGCCCCGGCGACTGCTACCCTGATCAATCGCCCACCCCCCTCCTGTTTTAACTCTTATTGTCATACAACAGCCACCCAAAGTCAAGCTACCCTAAAACACCGCCTCGTGCACAACCGCTCTCTTCTCGGCCGGCACTCTTTGCCGCCAGACCCGGGCGAGCTGGTCCGCGATCACGGCACACTCCAGCCCGAAAGGCAGGTACCCGGCGTAGCCCAGAAGCGGCATTTCAAAGATCTGGAACCGGTGCACGAACGGCACGGCGTACTCCCAGCGCGCCAGGCTGTAATAATTCCACATCTCCCAGAAGAAGCCGCAGAATAACCCCGCCGCGGCAGGCAGCAAAACCGAACGCCAGTCGCCGTACTTCACGCCGCCGAAGATCGTCTCCTCCCCGAGAAGCACCTGGAGCGATACGATAATCACCAGGGGCGACAGCCAGAGCAGCGGGAAAAGGTACTGGGGCCAGATCCCGATTCCCGCCAGGCCCGGAGCCGCAAGCAGCAGCGCCGCCCAGGCCGCCGCCCGCGGCCGCCCGATGCGCAGCGCCAGGAAGCCGGCGCGGGG
>JASEJH010000115.1 GCA_030016455.1 Thermoanaerobacteraceae bacterium | reverse complement strand
CCGCGCACAATTTCCATCCCGACGGAAGAACCCTGCGTCGCGGGCTTGACAACCACCGGCAGGGACATCTCCCGCAACACCCGCCCGGTCAGCGCCCGGAGGTCCCCCGCTCCCTGTTCCAGTGTAAGGGAGGGTGGAGTAGGAAGCCCTTCCGCAACCAGCATCCGCTTTGTCGCCGCTTTGTTCATCGCCAGCGCACTGGCCAGAATCCCCGGGCCCGTGTAAGGGATGCCCATGATCTCTAACAGCCCCTGAATGCTCCCGTCCTCACCACCCTTGCCGTGCAAGGCGATGAAAGCGACATCCACCCGTGCCGCCCGCAACTCCCCGGCCACGTCGGGCCCCACGTCAACCTTCACCGCGTCCCAACCCTTCTCCAGGAGCGCCCGGTATACCGCCTCCCCTGATTTAAGAGAGATTTCCCGCTCCGCCGAACACCCGCCGCACAACACCCCGACCCGCACGAAGACGCCTCCCTTAAAAGTTCGAAGTTCAAAAGTTCAAAATTGGTTCAAACTGACGGACACCAGGGTCAGTTCCGCATTCAAGCTTATGGCTCAATCGGACTGGCCTTTGAGGGTCTGTTCCAAGTTCGAGTTTAAAGCCCGCGGTTGGGAACGCTCTAAACTCGGCGTTCTTCCTTCAGTCTATTCGGTCCTCTCCGCCAAAATCCCTCTCTTGCCCGCCAAATTTCAGCCGCTCAAGCTATAAATCTTACCTCCCGGGGTAAGCTATACAAAAAAGAAACGCTGCGGTGGGGGGCGAGTGCGATGCACAGACTCCGGTGGCTAACCTTCTTTCTCCTTGGTTTTTTCGTTTCCGGTCTTCTGGTCGGGTGCAGACCGGAAGCGGTCCGCAAGCCGGTGCCGCGCCCCGACATCCCCCGGGAAATCAGCCGCGGACCGGGGCAAGAACCGCGGCTCAAGGTCTTCGTAACCGAAACCCGCACGGTAAAGGAAATGCCCCTGGAGGAATACGTGATGGGAACGGTGGCGGGCGAAATGAAGAACTGGTTTCCCGCCGAAGCGCTGGCCGCCCAGGCCATCCTGGCGCGCACCTACGCCCTGCAGTTTGTTGAAACCCACAGGCGTTCGGACCTCAACCCGGAAGCCCACATCTCCACCGCCTTTGAGGAGGCGCAGGCCTGGAATCCCCGGAATATCAATCAGCGCGTCCGCTGGGCCGTGCGGACCACGCGGGGCAAGGTAGCGGCATATAACGGCCGGTATATCAACGCCTGGTTTCACTCCCACGCCGGGGGAATGACCGCCACGGCGAAGGAAGGGCTGAACTACGAGTATCCCGAACCGCCCTACACCCGGGTGGTAAAGTCGGGTGAAGGACCGACCGCCCCGAAAGAATTCCAACGCTGGCGCGCGGTTTTCACCAAACAGGAAGTACGTGAGGCGGTTCAAAAGCTCGGCCGGCGGGTTGGCGATTTCAACACGCTCACCGTAACCGAAAGGGGCCCGTCGGGACGCGCTACCCGGCTCCGCATAGGCACCGCGGAAGTAAACGCCTGTGAACTGCGGACGGCGCTGGACAGCACCCGGATGAAATCCACCCTGCTTACGAGCGCCCGCGTGTCGGGAGACCGGGTGGTTTTTGAAGGAAAGGGGTTCGGTCACGGCGTGGGAATGAGCCAGTGGGGAGCGCTGGAGATGGCCCGCCGGGGCAAAAAGGCGGAGGAAATCATTCACTACTACTTCAAGAACGTGGATATAGTCAAGCTCTGGTAGAAAAGAAAATAATTCACAAACCGAGTGTTCGTGAACCAAAGCCCGGCCGCCGGCCTTCTGCTACCCACCGATTTTCACCATTGCTTCGCCGCCGGGAGCCGTTTTTCGCGCGGCTTTTTTCCGCACCGCCTGGACAAACAACTCCGCCAGTTCGGGAAGCGTGGCCCCGGAACGCAGCGGCCTTTTGAATTCCACCTCCTCCGTGCTGAAAAGGCAGGTGCGGAGCTTTCCGGCAGCCGTCAGACGCAGCCGGTTGCACCGGGAGCAGATGTGCCCGCTCACCCCGCTGATAAAGCCGATGGTTCCCGGCGCATCCGCAATGCGGTAGTAGCACGCCGGCCCGCTTCCGGCCGGTTTACGCACTTCCGTCAAAGTCCCGAAAGTCGCTTCGAGCCGCGCCTGTACCTGCGCGGTCGAGACGAAACCGGTTTTCGCCCATTCCTCGGCCGGCCCGAAAGGCATCAATTCGATGAAGCGCACGTGCAACGGCCGTTCAAGCGTGAGCCGCGCCAGGTCTACGACCTCGTCGGCGTTGAAACCCTCGATTACCACCACGTTGAGTTTCACCGGGTGCAGCGCAAACTCAAGCGCGGCCTCGATGCCCCGGAAGACGTCGCCGAGTTCCCCGCCCCGCGTGATCCAGGAAAAACGCTCCGGCCGCAAAGTGTCCAGGCTGATGTTTACCCGCTTCAGACCCGCTGCTTTCAACTCCCGGACCCGGGAGGCGAGCAGCGTCCCGTTGGTGGTAAGCGCCAAGTCGTCAATCTCCGGAATCTCTGCCAGCATGCTCACCAGGCGCGCCAAACCCTGGCGTACCAGGGGTTCGCCTCCGGTCAGGCGCACCTTCCTCACCCCGACCAGCGTCGCCGCCCGCACGACCCTTTCAATCTCTTCCAGCCGGAGGATTTCACCGTGCGGTGCCAGCGACACGCCTTCGGGCGGCAAGCAGTAGCGGCACCGGAGGTTGCACCGGTCGGTCACCGAAACCCGGAGGTAGTTTATTTCGCGTTGGTGCTTATCCCGCAAACCAGAGTTCCCCCTTGCTTTACTCCGGTCGCTTCCTGCGCGCCGAAACGACCAGCCAGACCAGAAGGCCGGCGATCGCCAGCGGCAAAAGCGTGCCCGCAGCGATAATGAAGAAATTAATCACCGCCACAAAACCCCGCAGGGCGGTCTTGAAGGCATCCCCCAAGCTCCACTCTATAAGCGGCGCGGCCGCCGAGGCCGGCTCGGAGAGTTCCAGGGTGATCGTCGCCATGGCGGCGCTTTTTTCCAGGTATTCCACTTGCGCTTGCAGCGACTCGATCTCGCCCCTTATCCGCACCAACTGCTCCTCCACCTTGAGCATTTCCTCCACCTTGACGGCGGAAGCGAGGATTTCGAGGTACCGCTCTTCCTGGCGCTTCAGGTTCCGAAGCCGGGCGTTCAAATCAATGTGCCGCTCGGTAACCTCCTCCGCGGTCTCCTCCTCGGACCGGAGTTTACCAAGCCCCTTCAGCTCTTTAATCGTCGCCGCATACCGCTGTACTGGGACCTTCAACACAATCGTGCCCGAAAGGGGCCCGCGGGCGGCTTCCGGCGCAGCCTTCAGCGGGTAGACCGGCCCCCCGTCCGGCGAAGAAAGGCTGGCGCTGATGATGAACCCGCCGTTTTTATCGGCGATCTTTTCCACCGCAGCGTAGGCGGCACCCGCGTCCTTCACCTGCAGGCGCAGGGTCTTGCGTCTGACCACCAGGCGCTCGCCGCCGGTCCCCATGCCGTCCGGCGCCGTCGTCCCCTTCGCCATCAGAGGTTCCTCTCTTGCCGCTTCCGACATCACCGCCTGCCCGCCCGTGTAAATGCCGGTTCGCGGTCCGGAAAGAAAAATTGCTGTGGGGACAACAGTCCCGCCAACTAACAGACCGAATAAAAGAAAGACCCACCACCTGAACCTGACCCGCGGTTCTCCTTCCTTCATCCAGGTTCCCTCCCAACGGAAGACGGGCTGCCCGTTTTCCGCTTTATAGGTAAACACCGCGGCGGCCGGCTTTGTGACGGGCCGGAGCCTGTAGGTTACCGCTTATCCACCACCAGCGCCTCGCCCACGGTCCCGGGCGGCACGAAAACCACCTGCGCCCGCAGCCGCAGCAGTTCCTTCGCCCGAGACGCCAGGGTTGCAGCCAGGTCCGGCGTTTCCTCGCTTCCCTGGTTTAGTTCGGTTTCGAGCATCAACTCGTCGCGGAAGTCGCGCTGGGTAACAACCGCCCGCAGCGCCCGCACCTGGGGAAACTCTCCGGCCAGTTCCGCCACCTGGTGCGGGTAAAGGAAAAGCCCCCGCACCTTCACCCCTTCGGCAGCCCGGCCCAGCACCCCGGCCAGCCTCTTCCCCGGCCGGCCGCAGCGGCAGGGCTCCGCAACGAAAGCGCTCAAGTCGCCCGTCGCCAGGCGCAGCAGGGGGTAGGTTTCCTCCATCAGGGTGATGACGATTTCTCCCGTCTCGCCGTCCGGGACCGGCTCCCCGGTCTGGGGATCGACCACCTCCACCACCACGCCCTCGGCAAGGTGTAACCCCTTCATTTCCGCACACTCGTATGCCACGCAACCCGTGTCCGCCGTACCGTACCCCTGAAAAACGCTGACACCGTATTTTTCGCGCAACAGCAACCGCAGTTCTTCGGAAAGCCGCTCGGCCGTAATCCAGGCCCGCCTCAGCGCGAGCTCCGAGGCGAAGCCGAGTTCCTCCGCCTTTTTCAACAAAGCGTAAAGGAAACTCGGCACCCCGATGTACCCTGTTACCCGGAGGTCCCGCATGATCTGCGCCTGCAGCTCGGTGTTGCCCACCCCCGCCGGAACCACGGTGCAGCCGAGACTCCGCAGCGCGCTGTCGAACATGAAACCGGCCGGCGTCAGGTGATAGGAAAAGGTGTTCTGCACCACGTCGCCGGCCTGGAATCCCGCCGCCACCAGGGCCTGCCGCCAGCGCCAGTAGTCCTCGCCCTCCCCCTGGGGGTCGTAAATCGGGCCGGGCGAGGCAAAAATTCGCTGCACGCGCTCCAGCGGCACGGCCAAAAAGCCGCCAAAGGGCGGGGCCTCCTGCTGCCGCCTGCCGAGTTCGCTCTTGCGCGTCACCGGAAGCCGCGGCAGGTCCTCCACTCCCCGGACGTCCTCCGGTTTCAGGCCTGCCGCCGCGAATTTATCCCGCACCGCCGGGGAATTCTCATAGGCGAACTCAATGAACGCCTTGAAATCGCGGATGCTCATCCCAGCCACCTCTTGCGCCGCTTGTAGTGCTTCACGTCCCGGTAACTCTTCTTTTTCCCCACGTCCGTCAGACCCAGGTAAAACTCCCGCACATCCTCGTTGTCCCTGAGCTTGTCAACCTCGCCCTCCAGCACGATCTTCCCGTTTTCCATAATGTAGCCGTAATCGGCGATCGAAAGCGCCACGTGGGCGTTCTGCTCGACCACCAGAATGGTGGTTCCCTCCTGGCGGTTGATCTCCCGGATGATGTTGAAAATCTCCGTGACCAGCAGCGGCGCCAGCCCGAGCGACGGCTCGTCCAGGAGCATCAGCTTCGGCCGGGCCATAAGCGCCCGGCCGATGGCCAGCATCTGCTGCTCCCCGCCCGAAAGATAGCCCGCCACCCGGTGGCGCAGATCCAGGAGCCGCGGAAAGTACTGGTAGACAATCTCCAGGTCCTTCTTGATACCGCCTCTGTCTCTGCGGGTGTAGCTTCCCGCGAGCAGGTTTTCCTCCACCGTAAGGTGTTCGAAAACCCGGCGCCCCTCCATCACCTGGAAGATTCCCCGCTGAACCACCTTCTCCGCGTCCATGTTGGTGATGTCCTCGTTGCAGAACTCGATGGTGCCGTCCGTCACCTTCCCGTTTTCCGCCTGCAGGAGCCCGGAAATCGCCTTGAGCGTAGTCGTCTTCCCGGCGCCGTTTGAGCCCAGGAGGGCCACCACACTCCGTTCGGGCACGGTGAGAGACATTCCCTTGAGAACCAGGATGACGCGGTCGTAGACCACCTCCACGTTATTCAACACCAGCAAGTAAATTC
>JASEJH010000114.1:3500-5797 GCA_030016455.1 Thermoanaerobacteraceae bacterium | reverse complement strand
TTTGAAGAGAGCCTACCAATTACCGGGTTGAGTGCTGGGCGACGAGCGATAGTGCAGTCAGCGCAGGAATCCAGCGCGCGCCGGTCTGCCCAGGGCTGCTGCAGGAACCTTACATTCTCGGAGGAGGTGATCTAATGAAGGGTGCTGATTGATGGTGCACCAACTACACTAAAATCTTCCGGATAGAGGTGAATTTAATGAACCTGCAGGATAATCTGGATGCCGAGTTCATCACAGACGACGAAGGCGAAGATACGCAAGAGGACAAGTTCTTAACCTTCATCCTGGGTGAGGAAGAATACGGCATCGAAATCAGGCATGTGACGGAAATAATCGGGATTCAGAACATCACGGAGGTTCCGGATATGCCTCTCTATGTCAAGGGAGTGATCAACCTACGGGGGAAGGTCATCCCGGTGATGGACGTGCGCTTGCGGTTCGGAATGGCGGAACGTGAGTACGACGACCGTACCTGTATCGTGGTAATCAATATTGACGGGCAGGCGGTAGGACTTATAGTTGACCGGGTTTCTGAGGTTTTGGACATTCCGAAGAATGACATTGAGCCGCCGCCGTCGGTCAGAAAGAGTGCAGGCGGCCGCTTTATCCAGGGTATGGGTAAGGTTGGCGAGGAAGTCAAGATATTGTTGAATGCGGAAAAATTACTCTGGGAGAAGGAGGAATCAGCAACATGAAATGGTTTTATGATTTAAAGATCGGGACAAAGCTTCTTGGGGGCTTTGGATTGGTTTTGGTGCTGATGCTGGGCACCTGTTTATATCTCGTCGCAAGCATGAACGGCATTAACAACCGCTACAACAGCTTGATTGACCGCAAGGCTCAGGCCTGTACGTATTCGTTGAACGCTTTGGCGCAGTACAACTGTGCTGCCGCCAGGCTAAGAGCGTACATTATCGGCGGCAACTCCAGTTACATAACAAAGTACCAACAAAACGTTAAAGAAGGAGACAGTTATCTCAGCAAGGTCGAGCCCTTGTTGGAAACCGAAGAAGGCAGGCAGATATACAAAAACTTTCAGGACAAGGTGAACGACTTTAAGCGGTACGGGGAAGAGGTGATTTCCCTGGTTCAGGCTCGCGAGGCAGCGAAAGGGGCGAACCGGACGACAGTTGAGAAACAACTGGACGAATACCTGAGGTCCAACGAAGGAGTCGTCGGCGCCATGGTTGAGGCCGGCGAAGCCCTTGCAAACCGCCAGTCCAATCGCTTAGAAACCGGTACCAGCGAAACGTCGGCCACGGCGAAGCAAACCATCCTGATTTCAACGGTCATTGCGGCCATCGTTTTCTTCCTTGGATTAATCATCACCTTCTCCATCGCAAGGATCATCAGCAGGCCGGTGAACAAGCTGGCTCAGATGGCGGATAAGCTTGCCCGCGGCGACGTGAATGTGGATATTGAGGTCAACACGAAAGACGAAATCGGCTTGCTTTCAAAATCCTTCAAGACAATGACCGATACGGTTAAGGCAATGGTCGAAGAGACCCTGATGCTTTCCAAGGCTGCCGTGGAAGGTCGGTTGCAAACCCGCGGGAACGCCGACAAATTTGAGGGAAGCTATCGCGAAATCGTTCAGGGAATAAACGAAACCCTCGACGCCACCCTCAAACCGATCAACGAAGCAGCAGAATGCTTAAAAGAAATGGCTAAGGGCAACTTGGATGTAGCTGTTACCGGCGATTACCGGGGCGACCACGCCATCATCAAAAACGCGCTGAATACGACTCTCGACGCCATCAACGAGATTCTGGCCCAAGTCTCCGTTGCTGTTGAGCAGGTGGCCGCCGGTGCCCAACAGGTATCCAACGCCAGCCAGGCTCTGGCGCAAGGTGCTACCGAATCGGCTGCTTCTGTCCAGGAAATCACTGCTTCAATGCAAGAAATCACGGTACAAACGAAACAAAACGCAGAGAACGCTACCCAGGCCAACCAGCTGGGTGATCAGGCGAAAGCGAGTGCGATGAGAGGCAACGAGCAAATGGCGGAGATGGTCAGGGCAATGAACGCCATTAACGAATCCGCCGCCAACATCTCTAAAATCATCAAGGCGATTGACGAAATCGCCTTCCAGACCAACCTGCTGGCCCTGAACGCGGCGGTGGAGGCAGCCCGGGCCGGCAAGCACGGTAAAGGTTTTGCCGTAGTGGCTGAAGAGGTGCGGAACCTTGCCGAGCGGAGCGCCAAGGCGGCAAAAGAAACGGTTTTCCGGAAGGGGATTTTGGAAGGTCTGGCTTTGCCCGGAAAATTGGCTGACTGTTCCTCCCGTAATCCCGAAG
>JASEJH010000114.1:934-3490 GCA_030016455.1 Thermoanaerobacteraceae bacterium | reverse complement strand
ATCAGGAAAACCGAGGAAGGCACAAAGATCGTCGAAGAGACTTCGAAAGCACTGGAAGAAATAACATTAAGTGCCACGAAGGTAACCGACCTGATCGGGGAAATAGCCGCCGCTTCGAAGGAGCAGGCGCAGGCCATCGCCCAAATCAACCAGGGCTTAAACCAGGTAGACCAGGTCATCCAGCAGAACACCGCAAACTCTCAGGAATCCGCAGCAACAAGCGAAGAGCTTTCCGCCCAGGCCTTGCAGCTCAAGCAGATGCTGGGCAAGTTTAAGCTTGGGAAAACCAAAACGCAGCAGGCGGGTCAGTTTCGCCCGGCTGCCGGTCAGAGTTTGGACAACGCAGCGTGGAAGCGCCTGACCGGTGTCCGGGAAGCGGCCGCGTCTTCCTCGGGGAACGATCCGGTAAACCAGGGAGGAAAATCAGAAGAGGTGATTAGACTGGACGATACAGATTTCGGAAAGTTTTAACTACACGGGATTGCCACAGAGGTGCAGAGGCCCGAAGGTACAACCCTTCCGCAGCGTTCTCTGCGCCTCTTGGTTTGGCCAAGATTTCAGGAGAGGTCGCGAGGTATATTGGGAAGCTCCGTCTTCGTACAGTTCCGGGATCCACCTCCGACACAACCGACCTTTACAGGTTTGTGCCGCTATTCGATACCGACGTCCACTCTACTTGTGTCCGCTATTGACATCAAACTAACTCCCCGGTATGTTAAAATTATTGGAGGCAAGAAGGCCTCTTACCTGAAACCGGACGGTTCCCTGAAAGCCGGGAGGCATTGAAAGATGAACAACAGCGGGGGAGCACGCAAAAAGATGCGGGGGCAGGTCGTGGCAGTATGCCTGAGTAAGCACAAAGGGGAACGCAAAAAGGACATCGGGAGGGGGCAACTGTTGGCCGACCACGGCCTTGAAGGCGACGCCCACGCCGGCAACTGGCACCGCCAGGTAAGCCTCCTCGCTCTCGAAAGCATCGAGAAGATGCGGGCACGGGGCCTGGAAGTTGGGCCGGGAGACTTTGCGGAAAACATTACTACCCAAGGATTGGATCTAATGCACCTACCCGTAGGCACCCTCCTGCGGATTGGTACCGCCCTCGGGGAAGTAACCCAAATCGGAAAAGAATGTCACGCTCCCTGCGCCATCCGCCGCCAGGCCGGAGACTGCGTCATGCCCCGGGAAGGCATCTTTGTACGGGTGATTAAAGGCGGCACGGTGCAGGTAGGCGATCCCGTTGAGGTGGTATCTCAGAACCTTCCGTACAACCAGAGGTAACGACCCAACGGCAAAGACACTCTAAGAGAGCGCTGCAAAACCCTAATCTGTCGAAAAGCAAGCTCATCTATCCACAGACGGCAAGTTCTGGCGGGAAGCCCAGAGGCCGCGAAAAACAATGACGCGGGACTCGAAGGCCGGCGCAGAGCCTACTGGGTGGTATGGAGGTGAACCACGAAATGAGCATCTTATCCGCCATCGGAAATACACCGCTCGTAGAGTTAACCAACTTGAACAGCAATGCTAGGGTGAGGATTTTCGGGAAACTCGAAGGTAACAACCCCGCCGGTTCGGTCAAAGACCGGCCTGCCTACTACATGATCAAAAAGGCAGAGGAATCCGGTGAACTCACCAGGAAGAAGATAATCCTTGAACCGACGTCGGGAAACACCGGCATTGCCCTGGCCATGATCGGCGCAGCCAAAGGATACCGGGTCAAACTTTTCATGCCGGAATGTGTCAGTGTGGAGAGGCAGCGCACCCTCGAAGCCTTTGGGGCGGAGGTCGTACTTACCCCGGCGCGCGAAGGCACCGACGGCGCTATCAGGAGAGCACTGCAGCTTTTCCACGCCGAACCGGACAAGTACTACATGCCCAACCAGTTCGAAAACGAGAATAACGTACTCGCACACTACGAGACCACCGGGCCCGAAATATTTACCCAGACCAATGGCCAGGTTGATGTCTTTGTTGCCGGGATGGGAACTACCGGAACCTTGATGGGGGTAAGCCGGTATCTAAAGGAGAAAAAGCCGACGATTAGAATCATCGGGGTAGAACCCACAGAAAGACACGCCATCCAGGGACTCAAAAACATGAACGAATCCATTGTTCCCAAGATCTACGACCCGAAAGCACTGGACGCGAAGATCGTCATCGAAGACGGCGAAGCGTTTGAAACCACAAGGCTTCTCGCAATCAAAGAGGGGATCTTCGTCGGGATGTCGAGCGGCGCGGCAGTGGCCGGGGCTTTGCGGGTAGCAAAGGGGATGGACTCCGGCACAATTGTTGTGATTCTGCCCGACCGGGGCGACCGTTACCTGAGCACCACCCTGTTCAGGTCGATATGCGCCAAATGTCCCCCGTAATAAGCGGGACAACCCCCCCAATTCTTACACCTTTGCCCCACCAGGCTCCCTATCAACCCCTTATATTCCCAGCAGTTCCTCAAGTAACACCCCTTTTCAAGACTTGTGAACGCGGCTTTTTAACCCACGCCTTCAAAAAGATTTTGTGCCCGAAACTACTTGACCTTCATCTTCGTTCCTGCACACGCCA
>JASEJH010000114.1:0-924 GCA_030016455.1 Thermoanaerobacteraceae bacterium | reverse complement strand
AAATTCAGGGCTCCGAAATAAAAACCCGCCCATAAAATTGACAAGAAGATTTTCCTTGACAAGAAGATTTTCCTGGCTTATTATGAGTAAAATAATAATATTAATAGGAATAAGAGAGAGGTAGGTTTTAAAATGGGGATGGGGTTCTGAGGCTCTGCGGGCAATGTAAGCAGGTGGTGTTCTTCTTTTGCCAGGAAGATGTAAGTGCATGTCCCTATTGCGGAGAGCTTGTCTTAAGCGTGAACGACGGCCAAATAACCCACAAGGTTGATTTTCGGGGCGGTCGATTTCCAAAACCATCCTTTAAAAATAAAACGGGGCAGAGCGTTATGACGGTTAGAGCCGGAGATGTTGAAAACCTTTGCATCCAGCAGTTGGAAGACGGGGAGCGCTACGAGTTTGTAGATGCTTTGGCAGTGGAGTCTGCAGCAACGATAATCGTTAACGGACAAGAAGTAGCAACCCTGGTATGCAGTCCTTCCAATCTTCGTTACCTCGCGGTGGGATTTCTCCTTTCCGAAGGGTTAATACGTGACGGTAGAAACATCAAGGAAGTCGTGGTTGGCGAAGGAACTGTACCCGTACCCATAAACGTAACGGCCGATGCTCAATTATCCCCCCGACTTCCCGCCGGCAGTTTGGAGCTAACCTCGGGCTGCGGGAAAGGCAGCCTTTTTGCTGGCACTATTCCAAAGATGCCCGACCGGATAAAAAGTAACCTTACCGTGTCGTTTGAACAAGTTTTTAACGTAACCCGGGCGTTCCACCGGTCGCCAAGTGTGTACCATGAAACTGGCGGCGTCCACGGCGCCGCGTTATCGAACGGTACCGAGCTCCTCGTGTTTATGGAAGACGTAAGCCGGCACAACGCCGTTGATAAAGTGCTGGGCGCCTGCCTTTTCGGAAACATACCTTTAACGGACC
>JASEJH010000113.1 GCA_030016455.1 Thermoanaerobacteraceae bacterium | reverse complement strand
AAAGAGAATCGTGGACTTGTTATCAATAGGCGCTTTGCTCTGGGTGACCCCTAAATTAAGTGCTTACACGAAAATGGACCCGTTCGAGATCGGCGGAATATTGATCTTCGCTTACGGATGGGGAATTCTAATCGTTGAAAAATTCTGGGAAGGCTTTAAGGGAAACGATCACGACGACACTCCGCGCAGCAGATCGAAAAGAAGCAGAGAAAAAGGCTGAACCAAGCGGCAGAAAGTTTCGAAGTTTAATTTGCAAACTGGGCATAACAGGCGCATACGATAAGGCCGCCCCCCGAAGGGGGCCTTATTATTCCCCTGTAACCTTCATCTTCATGCTAAACAATCAATCCCTTTCCCTCATCAATTTCCAAGCACCATCTCGGCCGCGACCAGGCCGGCGGCGCCTGCCGCCAGGAAAAACTCCGGCTCGACATCGCGGCCGCGCCCCATCGTGCTCACTTTAAGCCCCAGTTCGTCCAGCGCGGTGAAAGTGGCGGCGGCGTCAACGGTCACCAGCCGGTGGCGCTGCGCTATTCCCGCCTTTTCGAGCTGATCCTGGACCAGCGCCGCTTTCTCCGGCGCCATTGCCGGCACCGGCACGGTAGCCGGCGCCAGGGCTACCCGCCCGAGCGCGGTGAGGGTGTGGTGGCTCACTCCCCGGTGGCGGGGCCGCGGGTCGGCGAAGCTCAGGCGCAGTGCCGCGACCGGCCGCCCTCCCAGAACGTCCGCCGCGTTCACGATTTCTCCCTGCTCGAGCGCGGTGGTGCCGAAGCGCGTCCCCGTCCCCACCACGCCGGGGCCCATCCCGACCGCGATCACATCCGCGCCCCCGGCGTACCTGGCGGCAAGCAGCCCGCTGTAGACGTTGACCGCTTCGAAATCACCGCCGAAGGCGTGCCCCACCGTCACCGTCGCCGCCAGGAGCCCTTTTTCTTTTAGCTCAGCCACCGTGCGGGAAAAAGAGATCGGCAGCGCAGCGCCGTCCGTCATCACGTAAACCAGGCGCAGGCGCCCCTCCGCCCGCTGCCGGACCGTCGCCGCCACGGGAGCGAGTTGGCTGTGGAGCTCCAGCGCCACCACCGGCGTGCCGGCAAGGTCGTCCGCCTCCTTTAGCACGCCGCGAAAAGAGCTTTCCGGCTCCTCCACCGCCAGCACCTTGACCTGCGCCGGGGTGTAGCGGAGCTTCATAATGTGCCCGGCCTCCGAAACGTCCAGTTCCGCCTGCGCCAGGTTGGCCACCACGAAATGGTACCCGCCGCTACCCAGTCCCTTCGCCACGGCGGTGGTGTTAAGCAGTACTGGGTCTCCAGGATTTAACCCGCCGGTAAACGCAGTGTAAGCCACCGCTTTTTCTTCCTTGCCCTCCACCAGGACCAGCGCCTCTACCAACCCCGGGCGGGACGCGATTATCTTCACGACCCTGCCCGGCCGCAAGCGCACCAGCGGCCCTGTATTTGCCTGCATTGACGGTCACCTCACCCGCTGTTATACTCAACCTTAGTTTAAACTCCCCAGTGCAAGGGCGTCCGACGTCCTGCGCCTGTTATGGAAAGGAGCCGGAGAGCTTGCCCTTCGACGGTCTCGCCCTCCACAGTGTAACCCGCGAGTTGCAAACCGCGCTAACCGGCGGCAGGATCGAACGTGTTTACCAGCCCGGCGCTTTAGAAATCATCCTGGCCGTGCGCCGCGAGCGCCAAAGACACCGTCTTTTCTTTTCCGCCACCGCCGATGCCGCGCGGGTACACCTGACCGAAGCCGACCTCCGGAACCCGGCCCGGACACCCTTTTTCTGCTCGACCCTGCGCCGTCACCTCGAAGGCAGCCGGATCACCGCCGTCGCGCAACCCGGCCTGGAGCGGCTCCTCCACCTGACCATCGCAGGGACCGACGACCTCGGCCGTCCCGTCACCCACGTCCTGACCGCCGAAATTATGGGAAAGCACAGTAATATTATCCTCGTTGCCGCGGAAGAAAACAAGATTGTTGACGCCATCAAGCGGTATACTCACGCCGTCAGCCGCTACCGGGAAGTCCTTCCCGGGCAACCTTACGTCCCGCCCCCGCCTTCGGGCAAGGCCGACCCGCTGGCGGCAACCGAGGAGGAGTTCTTCGCCGCCCTGAGCGGACAAACACCCGCATCCGGGGTTGCGGCAGCCATTCAGCGGACCCACGAAGGCCTCAGCCTGTTCACTGCCCGCGAAATCGTCTGCCGCGCGGAACTCGCGCCCGAGATCACGGTGGGTGAATGCGGTGTTTACGAATACCGCCGCCTCTATGCTTCACTCAGGGAACTGGTTTCTTCGGTTGTGAACGGCACCGCCACACCGACCCTGGTGCTCCGGGACGGCGCACCGGTGGAGTTCGCACCCTTCGACCCCTGCCAGAGCACCGGCAACCGGATCCACGCCACGATGAACGAGATTCTTGACCGGTTCTACCAGGCACGTACCCGGGCGGCGGCGTTCTCCGCCCAGCGGCGCCGCCTGGAACAATGCCTCGGCCGGGAGATAAACCGCCTGAACCGCAAATTAGAAGGCATTGCGGGCGTACTGAATGACCCCGACCCGGACCGCTACCGCCTTTACGGCGAACTCCTCACGGCCAACCTCTACCGGCTTAAACCCGGAGAAAAAGAGGTGGCCCTCGCCAATTTCTATGAACCGGGCGCGCCGCCGGTTACGATCCCCCTTGACCCGGCGCTTACCCCGGCGCAGAACGCCCAGCGGTACTTCAAAAAATACGCCCGGGCCCGCACCGCCCGGGAGCACGCCGCCCGGGAAAAGGAGCGCCTGGAAGAAGAACTTGCCTACCTGACCGGTGTGGCCACCGCCGTTGAACAAGCCGACAGCGTGGAAGACCTCCGCGAGATCGCAGAAGAACTTAGCGGACAGGGCTACCTGCCCGCCGATCCGGGAAAGGCGAAGAAAGAAAGAACAGAACCGCAGCCGCTCAAGCTTTCCTCCACCGATGGTTTGCCGATCCTGGTGGGCAAGAACAACCGCCAGAACGACTACGTCACCTTCCGCCTCGCCAATCCCGGCGACATCTGGCTGCACGCCCGCGGCGTCCCCGGCGCACACGTCATCCTGAAAACCGGCGGCCGGGAACCCTCGCCCAGGGCGCTGGAGGAAGCCGGCGCTTTAGCGGCCTATTTCAGCCAGGCACGCCACAGCAACAGTGTTCCCGTGGACTGGACCCGCCGCGCCAACGTGCAGCGCCCCAAAGGTGCCCGCCCCGGCTTCGTCGTCTATACTGGCGAGAAAACCCTTTACGCCGACCCCACCGCCGCAACGGTCCTTTTAAACCGGGCCGCAGATGCTACACCCGAGAACTGACGGCTTTAACCGTCAGCCCTTGCTATCCGCAGCCTTCCGGCGCTGCACCAACCTGCCGATACCGTAAGCGGCGACAAAGGTGACGACCGTGCCGGTAATTCCGGCAAAAGCCGTAGCCACCCCTTCACTCGCCAGACCGGGCATAACGTAGTCCGGTATCGGAGCGCGAACGACCTCTTTCCCCTCGCCTTTATCAATAAAACCCTTGGTCTCGGCTACCTTTTCCAGCCCATCTGGATTTGGGGAAGCAAAGGGTGAAAGGATACCCGCAATGATCAGCGCCGCCACAAGGCCAATCCAAATCTCCTTACGCACCGCTACCACCTCACACCTTAACAATTTCGGTCAACAAGTCGGACTTTACCCGTTCCAGATAACCAACCACCGCGGCCGTAATTACACCTTCGCCAACCCCGATGAAAAGGTGCCAGAAAAGCATCGCCGGCAACGCAACCCCGAGCGGACTGGTTCCCGAAACAGCCAGTTCCAGCGCGCAGGCCGCTGCCGCGGCTACCACCGAAACCCAGGCGGCAAAGAAGGAAGCGATAACGTTCCCCACACCCCGCAGGGCGTTATAAACCGCGTAGCCGAGAAAAGGCGCGATGATGCCCATATTCAGGATGTTTGCCCCGAGCGCCGTGACGCCGCCGTCATTAAAAAGAAAACATTGAATGAGCAGAATTACGGTCATAATGATGCTGGCACTGAACGGACCAAACAGCACGGCCGCCAGCACGCCGCCGACCAGGTGCCCGGAGGTCCCTCCGATAATCGGGAAATTGATCATCTGCGCCGCAAAGATGAAAGCCGCCATTACCCCCATGAGCGGGACCTGTTTCTCCGCCAGCTTCTCTTTGGTCCGCCTGACCGCTGCGCTCAGCATTGCGACTGTAATAGCGCTGCAGCCGATCCAGGTTTTCGGGTCGAGAAAACCATCAGGAATATGCACTTTATGCCCTCCTCAAACAAGTTCTACGTTCCGGTAACGAGACATACTTTAGCTGAATACCATACAGACGACCGGTCTTCAAGAGCCCTTATCCTATGGCTTTTTCACCCCCTGGAGAAGTTTTGTCAAAATCACCATTGATCTCTGATGCAGGAATACCAGGCTGAGCACCGAATTTTAAAACCTTAAAGAAAGGAGACTGCCATGCAACTGCCGTACTGGCTTGGCGAAACCGCTCGACCCGAGCACCCTCCCGCCCGTCCCCTCCCGCGGCGCCGGGCAAACAGTCCTATGGAAAAAGCGATAAGGGGACTCGACCGGTTTTTCCAGGAAACCTTGCACGCTAAAGCAACGGCGAAAAAGTACGGCCTCTGGCAGGCGCTCGACCCCCGGGTAAAGGTCGTAACCGCCGTAGCCCTCATCTGCCTGGTCACTTTTGAGCAGCATCTTTTAACGCTGGCCGCCTCCTACGGCCTGACGCTCTTCTTCGCCACGGCCTCCAGGATGAGGTTTCCATCCTTTTTGGTCCGGACGTGGGGCTTTACCCTGCTTTTCGCCGGGATTATGGTCCTCCCGCTCACCTTGAACCGGGTCACGCCCGGCGAACCGGTACTGGTGCTCCTGCAAAGCGGTGCCGACCTTGGTTTTTACCAGTTTCCCGGCCCGCTCACCGTGACCGCAGCGGGGTGTGAGCGCGCCGCGGTCATTGTACTTCGGGCAGGCACCGCCGCTTCGCTGGCGCTGCTCCTGGCTTTGACTACTCCCTGGACCGGCCTTCTCAAAGCCCTCCGGGCGCTCTATGTCCCGCGGGTAATAATCTTAATCCTCGAAGTGACCTTCCGGTACATCTTCCTTCTCGTCAGGGTCGCCGTTGAAACCCTTGAGGCCCGCGAGCTGCGGATGGTCGGGCCCCTTAACCAGCGGGAAAAAAGAGCCTTCTTCGCCGCCATCCTGGGTACGATCGTCTCCAAGTCATACGCCTTAAACGAAGCGGTTTACGAGGCGATGCGCGCGCGGGGCTATACCGGTGAACCCAGGGTTGTGGACCGTTTCCGCCTGCGGGCGCTTGATTGGGTCTGGATCGCAGCTACCGCCCTCATCGCCGGCGCCCTCCTTTACCTCGACCGCTTCGCAACGTAGCGCCTGTTTCCGGTGAAAAACAATGAAGCCGCCCTTCCGGGCTTTTCCTAAGCCCGCCAGGCGGCCTCCATGGCCTTGTTTTAAACTCTTCAAACTAACGGCCGACCTGTAACGCCTTCACGCCTGCTTCATGCAGGCTTTAGCGAATAAGTTCGCGCTCACCTGGAAAAATCCTGCCGCAAAGATAAATTTCAACCGGATTTCGTCTCACTCTTTTTCACCAGGTGATAAATGAACGTGCGGGTACAAGTGGTCTTTCCCACTTCCCACCTGGTGGAGGTGGTAATCCGGGTGCACCAGGTTCGCCGCAAGGAGGAGTTCCCGGTCGGCCAGGATTTCCTCCGGTTCCCCTGTGTTGACCAGCCGACGGTCCTCCCCCAGGACCAACACTC
>JASEJH010000112.1 GCA_030016455.1 Thermoanaerobacteraceae bacterium | reverse complement strand
CGTCTGCTTCCCGCTCGCGGTCGGTGGACGGGCCCTCGGCTGGGTCAAAACTTCCAGTCGCACCCCGCACTTTTTCAAACCGGAAATGAGAAAGGAAATCGAAGGGTACGTGTCCATCACCGCCGCCATGATTTCCAACCTCAGGCTGAGCGAACTCAACCGCCACCTCTCCCTTACCGACCCGCTCACGACCCTCTACAACCGGCGCTTTTTTGCGGAATACTTTGAGCGGTTGGTCGCGGAAGCCAACCGGCGGCAGGAACCGTTCAGCGTGCTTTTCCTGGACATTGACCAGTTCAAAAACATCAACGACACGTACGGCCACGAAATCGGCGACCAGGTGCTGGCAACAACCGCACGGACAATCAAGGAGATCCTGCGGGAAATGGACCTGATGATCAGGTACGGCGGTGAAGAGTTCGTCATCGTCCTTCCGGGGACGGACCTCAAGGGCGGGATTACGGTAGCCGAAAAGATCCGCCGGACCATCGCCACCACGCCGGTCTTTCTGGATTCCGGCGAAAACATTTTCCTCACCGTGAGCATGGGAGTCGCGGAGTATAAACCAGGAGCACGGTATACCAGTGAAGAGGTCATCCAGCAGGCGGACGAAGCAATGTACCAGGCAAAACTAAACGGTAAGAACCTCGTCGTGGCCTACCAGGAAAACGGCGAAAACGGTGGAGGCCGGGCCTCCTTCCGTCCCCAGTTCAAGCACATCCCGGGTAACGGTTCGTAACCTTATAAAAGACGCGCCTTTTCCAGCGCCACTTCCACGGCTTCCAACGGCGTTTTCACCCGGTGGATACCCCGTACCTCAGGGAAAGAAAAGGCAAGCGCGACGACGGGCTTTCCCTTTTTGAGGGCGAGAGCCACCTCGGAGAGGGTTCCGTAACCGCCACCCACCGCAATCACGGCGTCGGCGGCGCAGGCGATGACTGCATTTCGTGCGTCTCCCAAGTCGGTCGCCAGCGCAATGCTCAAGTAAGGGTTCGCTTCCCGGCGGCTCGACCCGGGCAAGATCCCGATCGCCAGCCCGCCCCCTTCGCGGACCCCGCGGGCCGCAGCCGCCATTACCCCGCCCCTTCCCCCGCAGAGCACAACCGCCTTCCGGCGCGCCAGTTCGCGCCCTACGTCGTACGCCAGGGCTTCAAGCTCCGCCGAACACGCTGCCGAACCTACCACGGCCACGTAATCAATCTTCTCTCCCGCGCTACACATCGTCTTTCGTCCAGGGTCCGGAATGGATCTTGCGAAAACTCAGGTAGAAGGTGAGGACCTCCAGTTTGATTGAAAGGTCGACGTTCCGGACAATCACCTTCTCCGGCACCTGAACCACGGCCGGTCCAAAGGTCAAAAGCGCCTCTACCCCGCTTTTCACTAACAGGTCCGCCACCTCCTGGGTCGCGGATTGGGGAACGGCAATGATACCGATTCGCACACCGTGCTCCGCCACCACCGCCGGTACGCGCTCTACCGGAAGCACCTCCAGGTCCTGGATCCGCTTTCCGATTTTCAACAGATCGTTGTCAAAGACGCCCACGATGTTAAAACCACGGTTTCTGAAACCACGGTAAGCACAGAGTGCGGTGCCCAGGTTCCCGGCACCGACCAGCACCACCGGCCAGGGGTGGGTCAGGCCAAGGATCTTTAGAATATGATGGGCGAGATCCTTTACGTTGTACCCTACTCCGCGGGTACCAAATTCGCCGAAATAAGCGAGGTCTTTGCGTACCTGGGCGGGACTTACCCCGACGCCGTTGGCGATCTCACCGGAGGAAACGGTGATTACACCACTCTTGTCCAACTGGTCGAGAAAACGCGAGTAAACGGACAGGCGGTTAACCGTAGCTTCTGGAACGTTTAAAACCTTCAATTTAAATGCCTCCCTCAGCGATCGCGGCCGCAAGTCTCCGCCGCCGGAGTCGCCCGCGAACGGCTGCGACTGTTCCTTTTTTCACCAATCGCTGCCAGGGCCGGAACTCAGGCAAAAAGAAGACTTCGACCGCCAAGAAGCGCTGAAAAGTCCCTTTCCGGTCAGCCGATTTCCTTGTATTCCCAATACTTATACTCGCCGGATTGTGTGAAGTTATTATAATTGAGGGTTTATGGGGTGTCAATCTGTTTTGGGAAAGTTATCACTTACACACCGCCCGGAGCAACTCGCGCACCGCCTCGCCCGGGTCGCCGGAACGAAAGACCGCCGAACCGGCAACCAGTATGTTGGCCCCGGCTTCCACCGCCGCAGCGGCCGTTTCGGAATTGATTCCCCCGTCCACTTCGATCTCGGCGTTCAGGCACCTATCCCTGAGCAGGTCCCGCAGGAAAGTGATCTTGGGAAGGACCCCAGAAATGAACTGCTGCCCGCCGAAGCCCGGGTTGACGCTCATCACCAGAACAAGGTCCACGGTGTCCAGGACGTACTCGACCGCCTGGGGCGGCGTGGCCGGGTTCAAAGCGACTCCCGCCTTCAGGCCCGCCTCCCGCACGGCGGTTAGGGTGCGGTGCAGGTGGGTGCACGCCTCAGCATGGACGGTGATGATGTCGGCGCCCGCGCGGGCAAAGTCGGCCAGATAGCGCTCCGGTGCGGTGATCATCAGATGCACGTCCAGTACCAGGCGCGTATGAGGCCGGATTGCGGCCACTACCGGGGGACCGATCGTTATATTCGGCACAAAATGTCCGTCCATGACGTCAATATGCAGGTAAGCCGCACCTGCGCGCTCCACGGCCTGGATCTCTTCTGCCAGGCGGCTGAAATCGGCGCCCAGGATTGAAGGAGCAATTTTAATCAAAGGTACTTTCTCCTTTCTCTTTCAACAATCTCGGCGACGAAGGCAGCGTAATGCCGGTACCGGAACAGCGGCACTTTTTTTCCCATGACGGCTTTCTGAACGGCGCAATCCGGCTCGCTGACGTGCAGGCAGTCGTGAAACCGGCAGTTCTCGCTCCACCGCCCGATCTCCGGAAAATGCTGGGCCACAGCCTCCGGTGGAATTTCCGGGAGCTTCAGCTCCGTGAACCCGGGGGTATCGCACACGAACCCCCCGCCTTCCAGAGGCAGCAGTTCTACCAAACGCGTAACGTGCCGCCCCCGGCGGGTTTTTGCGCTTACCTCGCCGGTCTTCAAGCGTAAACCCGGCTGGATCGCGTTCAGGAGGCTCGATTTTCCCACTCCCGAAGGGCCTGCAAGAACGCTGAACCGCCCGCTCAGAACGGTACGCAGGTCGTCGAGCCCCTCGCCGGTTCGGGCACTGGTGAGAATGAGCCGGTACCCGGCGGCCTTATAGGCTTCGACGTGGGACCGAAAGACGGTTACCGGGGCCAGATCGGTCTTGTTCAAGCAAATGATCGGCTCGACTCCCGCCGCGCCGCTCAACAACAGGAAACGGTCCAGCAACTGAAAGTCCGGTCTTGGATCCCGGAGTGCAAAGACGATCAAGGCCTGCTCGATGTTGGCTACAGGCGGCCGGATAGGCGCGGCAATACCTTCTCGATGACACAGCTTCCGGGAGCGGCTTCCGTGGTTTCAACATAATCGCCGACCAGAAGCCGCACCTTGCTGAGACGTCCCCGGCGAACGCACCCACGGACCACCCCAGTCGCTTCCTCGCGTACGTAGTAAAATCCGCCGTGAAGCTTAACCACCTGTCCTACGGCCAAAAGATTCCCTCCAAGCCGGTCTTCCTTTTCAGACTAACCCCCCTTGCGGGAGCCCGTGCCCGTACCTGGCCGCCTGGGTTCGCGCGTAAATGCAGCCGCAACACGGCTGCGTGCTCCCGCCTTCAACCAACGCGTTCGCCCCTCCCTTAACGCTCATGAACGCCTTTTACTACGTCAGGGTCTGCTCCCGTACCAACCGCTCGTCAAGGTAAACGGAGATGGTGGCTCTGCCATAGTACGTCAGCGGTTGCACCACCCGTTCTCCCGCTTGATAGGTGGCGTTGCACGCTTCAACCACCCCTCGCGCATCGGTTACGGTAATCCGGACCGTGTGCTCCTGACCGTCGTCCGGCACCGGCAGGTATACCGTGGCTTCCTTCGGTGCCGGCCCGGGCCCCGTACTTACCGTTACCGCCACCGCCCGGCCGGCTTCCAGGTTGGTCCCCGGCGCCGGGGTCTGAGCGCAGACGTAACCCGGGAGGTAGTCTGTGTTTGGCTGCTGTGCCATGTCGTCACTAAGGCTGAAGCCGGCCGCGGCAAGCTTCGCCCTTGCATCTTCTACGGTAAGACCCAGGAGATCCGGCACCGGTTTAACAACCGGACGCGGCCCTTTACTGACCACAAGGTTTACCGAACTGTCCTTCGGCCACGAGGTCCCGGGAGCCGGATCCTGGTCTATGACCGTACCGGCAGGAGATTCCTCGTCGAAAACCTGCTTCTTAACACCAACGGTAAACTCTTCGTTTACCAAAATCATTTCGGCATCCTGAAGGAGCTTATTCCGGACGTTGGGCACCGTGTGCATCTCAGGGCCCAGGCTTACCAGCAGCGTTACCAGCCGCCCTTTCTTCACCTTGCTTCCGGGTTTAAGGTCCTGCTTGATCACCTTGTCCTTCTCCACCTGGGAATTGTGCACTTCCTGAATCTGCACCCGCAATCCCTTCTTCTCTAGAGTCTCTTCGGCTCTGTCGAGGGTCATTCCCTGGACATTGGGAACACTGACTTCTGGAACGTAGAGGTACCACTTTACGCCCCACCAGCCTGCCACCAGAAGCAAAATCGGGATTAAACCCAGGAGAATGTACCCCACGGGTTTCAACCGGCGCTTCGTTTTCGGCATCTCAAACGGACGGGTAGGAAAGTCGAGCACCGGAAACTCCGTCGCCAGGTTTTCCAGATCCGCCTTCATCGCCGCCACCGACTGGTAGCGTAAAGCCGGGTTTTTTGCCATCGCCTTTTCCACGACGGCCTTCAGAGCGGGCGGGACGGACGGGTTAAGCTGGTCCACCGGCGGCGGGTTGTCTTGAATATGCTTGATGGCCACCGCCACCGGGTTGTCGCCGGTGAAAGGCGGCCTCCCCGTCAGCATCTCGTAAAGCACCGCGCCAAGGGAGTAGATGTCCGACCGTGCATCCGCCGGTTCTCCCCGTGCCTGCTCGGGGGAAATATACTGCACTGAGCCCAAAAGGACTTTTGTGGCGCCCATCGTGGTACTGCCCAGCGCGCGGGCAATGCCAAAGTCGGCGAGCTTAGCTTTACCCGTCGCGGTCACCAGGATGTTGTGCGGTTTAACGTCCCGGTGAACGATTCCCCGTTCGTGAGCGTGTCCCAGCGCGTCGCAGATTTCCCGGGTAATCGCCAGAGCCGTTCCCGTGGTAATTTTCCCTTCCCTGATCAACGATTTGAGGTTCTGTCCTTCGACATACTCCATCACCAGGTAGTGGATCCCGTCATCGCACCCGACGTCAAAAACGCCCACAATGTTGGGGTGCGAGAGGCTTGCCACCGCCCGGGCCTCCTGGCGGAAACGACAGATAAAATCCTCATCCCGCGCGTACTCGTCCCGCAGCACCTTGATCGTGACGAAACGGTTGAGCACCAGGTCCTCGCCCTGATAAACCAAAGCCATTCCGCCGCCGCCCAACTCGCGGATGATTTTGTATCGGTTGCCAACCACCCGGCCGATCATTTCACCAGGTGCGCTCCTTTCTGAAACCTGTTCTTCCCGTCGCTGCATTGTACGGCATCTGCCGCGCACTTACCATAGGAGACCGCTGCAAAACTTCGCCTGGCAAATCGGACGTCAGATGTCGGAGGTCGGACGTCAATCGAGTAGGAGGGGGCGGTTAGCCCCCGTCCTCTCACACCACCCGGCATGCG
>JASEJH010000111.1:4752-5865 GCA_030016455.1 Thermoanaerobacteraceae bacterium | reverse complement strand
GGTTCACGGGCGCACTTGAAATTGATCTCGTGCTGCGCTGCGGTAACCGCGTGGGCATTGCCGAAGTGAAAAGTGGGAAGAAGGCTAGAAGTAAGGAAGGCATTGACCGCCTAAACGCTGCCGCCGACCCGCGCTTCTTGGGAACTTATATCAAAAAGTTTCTCATTTTGGACCGGGAATATGAGCCCAACAACCTCGAGCTGGCCAGGGCGTATGGGATCACGGTAATCGAACTTTCCTCAGCGCAAAACGGAGAGTTATCAAGAGAAGACACAGAAAAGCTGATACAGACGGCGAAAACAGAACTGGGAGGGTAAATAACCTTGGTTCTCCTCAATTTTTCCCATCCCCTTACCGCTGAGCAGTTACGGCAACTGGCAGAGCTTGCCAGGGCAAAGGTGGACCGGACGGTCGAGATCGACGCCCAGATCGACCCTCAGCAGCCCATAGTTCCTCAGGTAGCGGCCATGGCCGACCGGGCCGGACTCACGCCGCAAGAGTGGCAGACGTTGCCAATCCTTATCAATCCGCCGTCTCTAAACTTCAGCGCGGTAACGCTCCTGGCAGAACTCCACGGGCGCTGCGGTTATTTCCCGGCTGCGGTGCGCCTGCGGCCCGTACCCGGCTCCGTGCCGCCCCGCTTCGAAGTGGCCGAGATAGTGAACCTCCAGGCGGTGCGCGAGGAGGCGAGAAAAGGGCGGCAGTAAAGAGCGGGGTTACTAAGGAGAAGCGAGGTTTTAAAGAAAGGAGGAAGGATGCGGGCTTATGGATGGGACGCACCTCGTCGTTTTTCACATCGGACCTGTCCAGGATTTCATCTTCACCGCGCGGCGCAGTCGCGACCTGTGGTTTGGCTCGTGGTTATTGAGCGAGTTGGCAAAAGCGGCCGCGCTGGAAATCGTCCGACAGAACGGGAACGATATTTCCTGCCTTGTGTTTCCAGCTCCTGATGAGTTAGAGCAGTTGAAGTCTTTCGACTTCAACGCGCCCAACAAAGTCGTAGCCCGGGTAAGGTGCAATCCGGCGGAATTGCGCGAGTCCGTCCGGGAAGCCATACTCAGGCGCCTTTGCGAAATTTGTGATGATGCCTACCAAAAGATCAAGGGCGGGTTT
>JASEJH010000111.1:0-4742 GCA_030016455.1 Thermoanaerobacteraceae bacterium | reverse complement strand
GATCGTGAGGTTGCTAAACGGCAGGTGGAAGACTTTCCTGAGTTCTCCTGGGCTTCCTACCCCTTTAGCGGTAACTACAAACAGGCGCGTGACTTCGCCGAAGCCCTCCTGAACGCCCGGAAGGTGACGCGCAACTTCGCGCCCATTACGTGGGGAAGCCCCGCTCCCAAATGCTCTCTCGACGGGTGCCGGGAGTCGGTCATCCCTAAAGATGTATGTGACCTGATGGAAGAAAGCGAGATCCGCGAAAATTACGGTCTGCAGCGTGGCGAGCACTTGTGCGGGGTGTGTCTGCTGAAGCGGCATGGCGAACGGGGAAAGGAAGAGCATTTCTTCAGCACCTCCCACATCGCTGCCCTCCCTTTGCTGGAAAGGCTCACCGACCGGCAACAGCCTCTTGTGGACGAATATATCGGAAAATTGAAGGAACTTGGCATCCCATCTGACGCTCTGGGTACGGTGCGGACACCCCATCCTGTGTTTGGTCGCCACGACGGCCAGTTGCTATTTGAGGAGCGCCTGGGTGAATTCTTTGAGACGGAGGAGAAGCTAAGACAGGCCAAAAGAGCGCTGCGTAGCTTTCTGAAAGAAGCCTTTGACGGCAAAAAGCCGCTCCCTTATTACGCGCTTCTCCTCGCCGACGGTGATCACATGGGCAAAGTTATTGACGCCCAGGAAACTCCCGAGAAGCACCGAGAACTTTCCCGTTCTCAGAGCCGCTTTGCCCTAGAGGCCCGAGATGTCGTACAGCGCCACCAGGGTTCGCTTTTATATTCCGGTGGCGATGATGTGCTGGCTCTTGTGCCCCTGCACACGGTGCTGGCGTGCGCCCGCCGCCTGGCCGAGACATTCCGCCAGCGGCTCGCTGACTTTAAGGTGAAGGACGGGGAGGAAGAAATTTCCCCCACGCTTTCTGTCGGCATTGCTGTCGCTCACCATCTTGCTCCCCTCTCTGATGTTCTTGAACTGACGCGTGCGGCGGAAAAAGCCGCGAAATCCATAAAGAGTAAGAACGCGCTGGCAGTTGCGCTCAGCAAGCGAAGTGGGGTAGAGCGGACGGTTAAAGGCACCTGGGGAATGCTGGACCAGCGGCTTGAACGATTCATTTACCTGCATCGGACCGAAGCCATCCCTGATGGAGCCGCTTACGAACTGCGTGCCCTGGTCAGCCAGCTTGAGACATCAAACGACGAGCTAAAGGACACCCTTCAAAAAGCAGCGCGCGAGGAGGCCAAGCGCGTTTTGCGCCGCAAGAAGGCTCGGCGTGGTACTGAGCTGATAGCGGAGAACGTATTAAGGGAGTTAGAGACTTTCCTCCACGAGGGCGAGTTTTCCTTTGAAAAACTTAAGCAAGTGGCTGACGAACTCATCATTGCGCGAGAGTTCGCCGCTGCCATGGATCTGGCTAACATGTCTGCATCTACACCAACGCCCGGAGAGGTGGCAGAAAAATGACCGTCTGGATCATCGAGCCCCGCGATTCCCTGATTGTCCGTGATGGCCGCCCCTTCGGGCCGGTGCCCGGTGCGCGGGCGGTATCGCTGGCGTTTCCGTTCCCTTCGACAACTACAGGGGCCGTCCGCACACGTGACGGGCTCGATGCGGTAGGCCGCTTCCAGCCCAGCGAGATGCCCCGGGTGAAGCAGATTAGTGTCCGGGGACCGCTACTGGTGGAATTGGATGCTGGCAGGGGGGATGTTACCCGCTGGCTGGTTCCGGCACCTGCTGACGTGCTCCTACTTGACCTTGAGCCAGCCGATACCACCAGGGCGATACTCAAGCGGCTCGTCCCATTACAATTGCCGCCGGGAGCAAGCACAGATCTTCCAGGCGCTTTGGCACCGGTAGGGATGCCCAGACGAGATCCGCGTAAGCCGTGCGGCAAGGCACCACGTTATTGGAACTGGGGCTTCTTCGAGCAGTGGCTGTTAGACCCTCACGACCGAGAGGTCCCTCTTGCCGACCTGGGACACAACGGACCGGTTCGGGATGCGCGGATCCATGTAAGCATAAGACCGGAGACGCGAACAGCTGACGAAGAGCGAGGCGCCCTTTTTCAAACCCGGGGTCTTGACTTCACGTACTTGCCGGAGGGACGGGCGCTTTCTGATGCGCGCCGGCTGGGACTGGCGGTGGCTACGGACGCCCCCAACCTGAAACCGGGGATTGCTCCTCTGGGTGGCGAGCGGCGCCTGGTCTTCTGGCGGCAAAGCGGTGAAACGCTTCCATCCCTTCCCGACGCTCTGAAGGAGAAAGTCGCTGCCCTGCACCACTGCCGCCTCATCCTGCTGACGCCGGCGCACTTCAAGGCGGGATGGAAACCGGCGTGGCTCCTTGAAGGCCGGGAGGGCGTAATACCTTCTTTGCAGGCGGTGGCCCTCAGCAGGTGTCAGACTGTCTCTGGCTGGGATTTCGAGAAGGACAAGCCTAAACCCACCCGTCGCCTAGCGCCTGCAGGCACAGTGTTCTTCCTGAAACTTGATGGCGACAACACGGCGATTGAAAGGTGGATAGACACTATCTGGATGCACTGCGTCAGCGACGAGGAGCAGGATCGCCGCGACGGATTCGGCCTTGCCGTTCTTGGGGTGTGGGACGGCACATTTCACCGGATGGAGGTGTGAGAGCGGCTATGAGAACACTGCCAAGAGATGGGAACGGTAGGGAACTTGTGCCGCCCCCTGTCCAGCCTCAGCTCAACCAACGGGTGATAGGCGGTCAGGTGGTGCCGCTGGTGACCCAAATCCGCAGCTACGAATTGATCACACCCCTGTTTGGTGGCGGTGTGGAGCCGGGAGTGGCCGATCCGGTAACGGTCATCCGGGGCTCGGAAATTCGGGGGCAGCTGCGTTTCTGGTGGCGCGCCTGTCGGGGCGGGCGCTTCAACGGCGATCTGGCGGCAATGAAAGAGGCGGAGGACAAGCTCTGGGGAGCAGCCAGCACGGAGAGAAAACCAATGCCGTCTCAAGTGGAGATTGTGATCTCAATCGAGCAAAGTGGGGAGGGCGAGCACCCATTTGAGGTTGTCGCAGGTTCGATGGACGGGCGTAAAGGCCAACCAAAACCGAAACTTAAAGCGAATGAAATTGTAGCCCCCGCTTACGCGGCGTTTCCTTTGCAACCGTCGGAGAAGGAAATGCGGGCCGGCGGTATCGGCATGCAAACTAAAACGGTGCGCACCAAGGTCCGCTTTACGTTGAAGATCACGTATCCCGAAAAACGGCGAGAGGAGGTAGAAGCCGCGCTTTGGGCCTGGGAGACTTTTGGCGGCATTGGTGCCCGCACGCGGCGTGGCTTCGGGGCGTTGAAACTGGTTGGTGTCGACGGCAGGCCCGTAACTCCGCCCAGGGCCGGGGAGGTTCAAGCCAAAATTCGCGAAGGCCTGCAAAAGCATGTGGTCAGCGGGACCTGGCCCACCGGCGTGCCGCATCTTTGCTTGAATCTGCGTATGAAAGTTACAGGTAGGCATTCGGACCCTAAAGCCGCCTGGGAGTATTTGATCAAGCGCCTCAGAGACTTCCGCCAGAGTCGTTACCCAGGGGCCTCTCGAAGGCAGCCGGGGCGCAGCCGGTGGCCTGAGCCGGATGAGATTCGAAGGCTTACAGGTAGGCGGTGCCCCCGGCACGCCAAACTACTTTCGACAGTTGAGAAGTTCCCGCGGGCGGCCTTCGGGCTACCGATCGTGTTTCATTTCAAGGATGAGAAGGTTGGTGACCCTTATGATACTACACTGCAGGGTCGAGATTACGAGCGCCTGGCCAGTTCCCTTATCCTGCGGCCGCTGGCCTGCGCGAATGGTGCTGTTGGCTTGGCAATGGTTTTGGAAGGAACGGGCATTATGCAACTGCCTGGCGAGTTGATCTTGAAAGACGCACCCGGTGATCCAACGGTTCAGGCGACACTCACACTACCAGAAGCCAAGGCTATTTCGCTGCTCAATGGGGACCCAGATGTCTTACAGGCTTTCTTAAAGACACTCTAATGAGGAGGTTATGACGGTGAAGGCACGCTTGCTCTTCGTGCACACGCTTTCTCCCCTACACGCAGGGACGGGGCAGGGCGTGGGGGTGATCGATCTCCCGGTGGCCCGCGAAAAGGCTACGGGCCTGCCTTACCTTCCTGGCTCTTCCCTTAAAGGGGTACTGCGCGATGCTTGTAAGGACAATGAGATGCGGAAAAAGGTTTTCGGTCCGGACACCGATAGCGCCCACGAGCATGCCGGCTCGGTCCAGATCTCGGACCAGCGGCTGCTCTTGTTGCCCGTGCGTAGCCTGGTGGGAACGTTTGCGTGGGTCACATCACCTTACGTTTTGCACCGCTTCCTTCGTGACGCAGAAAACGTTGACGTTCCTGATATACCCTCGGACGTTCCTGCTCCCATCTCTGCTACCTCTTGCTTCGTGTCCAGTGACGGGTGCGCGATTGTGGTGGATAACCAGGTCGTCCTGGAGGATCTGGATCTGACCGCCGAAACCAACAGCGATGCGCGCGAGTGGGCAGAGTGGATTGGCAGACAGGTCTTTCCGGACGACACCAGCTGGCAGAAGATGCTAACCGCACGTTTTTGCGTTATCCACGATGATGTGCTGGGCCTCCTGCTCGATACCGCGACGGAAGTTATTGCCCGCGTCAGGTTGCGCGAAGACGCCAAGACGGTGGAAGAAGGCGGGCTCTGGTACGAGGAGGCCCTGCCGACGGAGACGGTTCTTGCGGGACTGGTACTTGCGACCCCGGTTAAGGCG
>JASEJH010000110.1 GCA_030016455.1 Thermoanaerobacteraceae bacterium | reverse complement strand
TCAACCTCCGTTCGGGACTTCCACCCTATAGCTATCGCCCATGCCGGGCGCACGAGAAAAGAAGCGGCCGTGCGGCCGCTTCTCGTTTTAACACAACTCTCAACTCTTTATGATGCCGGGGTTGCCGCCTTGTACACTCGTGTACAAGCGCCACCGGTAAAAAGCCGCGGCTGCTTCTGCTCTCGTAACCGGCACCAGCGGGGCGAAAACCCCACCCGGACGCCCGCGGACGATCCCCCGCGCGGAAAGCGCCGCTACTGCGTCTCTTGCCTGCAACGGCACCGCGGCCCAGTCGCGGTACGGCGGGGTTTCCCCTTCTTTCGCCGTACCGTCGCCGCCCGGGAGGGAAGCCAGAACCAAAGCTAACGTAGCCCGGTCCACCGGCGCCCCCGGCCGGAAGGTGCCGTCAGGGAAAAGCGGCATCCATCCGTGGTAAACCGCCGCCCGAACCGCCTCCCGGGCCCAGGCCGGCGCATCTGAAGGTACCGGCCCCTCAGCAGCCCCATGCCCGAAACGGTTCGCCAAGACCGCCAGTTCGACCCGCGTGAGGGCTGACCCCGGCCGGAAAGCCCCATCCGGGTAGCCCGTAAGAAATCCTTCGGCCGCAAGCGCCGCGATCTCCCTGGCAGCCCAATGTTTTTCTGTATCGCGGAACGGACTGCGCGGCAGTTCCACCTGCAGGCCAGCCACTCCTCCCGTTTGCCGGTTTACACCGACCAGCCGCACCGGCGCCGGGCAGGTCCAGTCCAGAGAGCAAGAAAACTCGCCGTTGGGAGCAACGGCAACCTCAAACCGCCGCCCGTCGTCCGTGTAGAGGTACAGGTGCGTAGCCCCGGTCCGGCCGCAAAGCGGCTTCCCGAAGACCGGCGGACGTACCTCCACGTACGGTGCCGCAGCGGTGGTACGGCACCTTACCGCCAGGGCGACCAGCCCGCCGCCGGCAGTCTCCCAGAAAGCTACCGTAGCCTCCTCCCCCGGCTGGATATCTTCGAGGCCGACCGGGTGGCCGTTCTTAGTAATCATCGTCCCCGGGCTTACCTTGTACCTTGCTTCACCAACCTCAATCACCCAGCGTTCGGGGTCGCAGTCCTGCACCGTGTCGGTGGCGCGCCCGGTCTCTCCCGCTAAGTCTACCCGGACCACGCGGCCGGAGGCGTCGGTGGTTACCCGGACCCACTGACCCGACCCGATTGCCGAAGGGCCAAGATTAACTGTACCCCGGTAGAAGCCGGCACCCGGAGCAACCTCCAGCAGGCGGTACCTCCCGGTCCGGTCCTGAAGCTGAAGCGTCTTTGCCCCTGCACCGACATAGAGCACCTGCCCGTACAAAATGCCTGGATTTGCTTGGACCTGGAGCAATTCTTTTCTTTCGGCGAGTACCGTCCCCACCACGTGCTCTCCGCTTGGCAGGTCTTCCAAAGTTACCGGATTCGCCCCCCGGAAGACCTGCGCCCCGGGAAAGAGCATGAGCTTCCGGCCGTCCGCCAGGAGCAAGCCGTCCTCCCCCGCTTCAGCGACAAAACCGGAAATAAGCTCCTGGCGTACCGCAACACGCAACACCCGGTGTGTCTCGGGGTCAAGCCGCAGGGTTACCGGGATCCCGGAAGGAAGGTCCATTGTACTGTCCGGGGGCCCGAAAACCTGGTCCAGCACGTCAAGGCCCGCCGGGTCGGTTTCCCGGGCCACGGAATAAGTCCCGGCAAGCTGGTATTGTGCACCCCCGATGAGACGGATGCCGTCCGCCGTGAAAGCGTCCAGGAAACCCTCCTTCTCTTCCCAACCGGCCTCGGCTTTCCAAACCGTTTGCGTTGACGGATTGATCCTGACGGTAGCCCTGACGCCGGGTGGTACGTCGGCCGGCAATACTTCCCTCCCTCTCGCCCGGACGCTGGGCGCCAAGACGAGGTACCCGCCGTCCTGGCCCTCCTGGCATTCCGTGGTCACTACCGCACCTGTTTCCGTCTTAAGAAAACGCGCCGGAACCAGGCACCGCTCTTCACCGACGGCGTAAATCCTTCCCGCACCGGGGCACCGGTAAAGGTCCGTCCCCGGACCGAACGCCCGCTCCCGCGCCGCAACCAGGCGGCCGTTAAAGACTGCGGTAAACGATTGTGGTAGCTGCAGTGTCCCGCCGCTCGCAAGTTTTACCTCGGCCCCCGCAAAGCGTTCCACCACTTCCCGGTTCGGCTTTTGACCGTAAACCAGCGCGTACGCCTGCCGGTGGCTTCCGGAGGCCGGGTTCCCGCCAACCTTCGCCCCTACCACGGCGATCCGGTACCGGCCCGGCACCGGCTGCGGAATTTGCACCTGCTCCACGTTGTTCAAGCGATCCGGTACGCCCTGCTTTTCAAAGTCGTTGCCGAGGTAGCGACGGCCGTCGGGACCTTCCACCACCAGGTCGAGGTCGTTAACCAGAGCCTGCCTCGCTCCCGGCAGTGCCGGCGGGTCGGTCCAGCAAAGCGTGACCTTTAAAGGTGCCCCGCCGTCCCGGACCGTGATTTCGTAATCCGCCCGCTCTTTATCTCCCAGACCCTGCTCTTCGACCACGTAAACGAAGGTATCCTCCTTGAGCGCCAGAACCGTGCCGGCAAGGTCCAGAAGGCCGAAACCGGCAGCCGCAGCCGAATCCAGCGGCCGCGCGCCGTTGATCAAAAGTGCCTTGAGCAGCGCGGCCGGCAGCGCATCTTCGCCCTCTTCCTCCCGGAGGTACTGGCGGAGCAAAATGGTCGCGCCGCCGGCCACCGCCGCCGCCATGCTTGTCCCGTCCAACCGGGTATAGAGGCGGTAACCGGGCAGGCCGGAGGCCGCCAGCCGGGAGCAGGGAGCGATTATGCCCACCCCGGGAGCCACGAGATCCGGCTTCAACCGCCCGTCCCCGGCCGGCCCGCGGCTGGAAAGGCGGGCCACCGTTTCCGGACCGGTGCAACCAAAAAGCGGCCGCGGGTTCTCGCTGGCACCGACCACCAGCGCGTTCTTGCTGTTGGCCTCGCTGGTAAGGGTTCGTGATCCCGGACCACCGTTTCCGGCCCCGAAAACCGGCAGAAAATCAGGGTTATTAAAACAGAAACGGTCGATCTGCGCGGCGGCAGCAGCATAGTCGTTTGTCCCGCCGCCCCACCCGTCGACATGCACCCGGACGCCCGCGCTGTAGGCCGGCCGGAAGAGCGCGGCCAGGTCTGCGGGTGGATCGGGTTCACCGTTCTGGTTCGTGATGGCTTGGAAATAGATGCTGGCTCCAGGAGCAATACCAGGATGGCGGCCGCCTGAACCCGCTCCCGTCCCGGCCAGGATACCCGCAATGTGCGTGCCGTGTCCGGTAGGGTCGGCAAGGGGGCCCTGCGCCCAGGAGCGCAACAGCACCACCTTCGGCATCCGCCCCGGCACAGTGGCGAAATCGGGGTGGAGGTCGTTAAGGTCGCCTTTGTCCAGGCCGCTGTCTGCTACCCCCGCTATCTGCCCTACCCCGGAAAGGCCGTCCGAAGTAGCAAACCCGGGCACCAGTAATGGTGACGAACCCACCACAGCAGCCGCCCGGTCGCTGAGAAAGCGCCGTGGCGCGTATGGTTCGACCCTTACAACCGCCTCCTCGCCAGCCAGTTTGGTGACCGCCGCCGCCGGAAGCTCCACCCGCAGGGCAGTGCCTTCCTCGTCTAGACCCCGTAGAACACTGCCACCGGCAGCGACAACCGCCTTGGCTATTCGTTCCTTTTCTGCCGGGGAAAGAAGGATGACATTAAGAAGCATTGGCTCCGGCCCCGTGACCTCTTTGAGCTCCGGGGCGATACGGTCTCGGGAAGGCTCCCGCTCCGGTGGCGACTTTTCCGGAATGATCTCCCGGTGGGCCTCCCGGAGGTCGGGCAGGTGCCCGTACTCCCCTGGCTCCCACCAGACAGCCGCTCCCAAGCTAACAATCAGGAAGAGAAGAAGCAAAAAACGCCGCATTTAACCCCTACTTTACTTGGAGACAGCGTTGAACCCGTCCGGGTTCTTAGCGGCCGTGCCAGTAAGATTATAATTTTCCTGGCGCAGGCACTTCAACCGGTTAATAATTCCTGAAGTCCGCTACGGCTATCCCGCAGGCTTCCATCAATATAAACACCTTCCGCCTGCGAAAAATGGCATTGTGGGCCAAATCTTAGGGGCGGTTTTAAAAATCCCTGGGCTTGCAGATTATCTCACGGATCTTGGTATCAAAAAAATGCTGGGAATGCGCAGGTTCAACGACCAGGGCGGTATCGGCACCGCTTCCCGTTCCGGCCACCGCCACCACCTCGGTGCGGACGGGAACAAGCCCCGCATCGAGCGCCATTACGCTTATTTCCACGCCGACCTTCACCCCTTGGCCGAACATCCGGAGGGCGGCAGCGATCACCTCCGCCGGGTAAATACCGCCGAACTTGAACCGCAGCGCCCGGTCGAGTCCCGCCATCAGGTGGGTGGTAGTAAGCACCTTAACGCCGGCCCCGGTCAACCGTTCCCTCATCTCCGGCGGCATTTCATCCACACCGGGAGATTCGAACCCGACCTGGTGGGTGACGCACACAACGTTAAACCCGGAGCCGATGAAGCGCGCCGCCGTAGCTCCGGAGCAAGAAGCGACCACGATGTGCTCCAGCCCCAGCTCCCGCGCCCGGGAAAGCGCGGCTGCCACCGTGGCCGAAGTGTTCGCACTTCCCTTTGACGGCCAGTAGAGCGTCAACGCGATTCACCCCGCGTCTTACTATTCCCGGGAACGGGCCAGAATGTTTAACATGCTCAAGGCACGTCCCGTACCCAGGGCTACACACGAAACCGGGTCGTCTGCGACGTAGATGGGCAGCCCGGTCTCTTTAGAAAGGAGGATGTCAATTCCGTCGAGCAGCGCGCCGCCTCCGGTCATCACGATCCCTTTGTCCACAATGTCGGCCGCCAGTTCTGGCGGCGTACATTCCAGGACTCCTTTTACCGCCGCCACAATCACTTCCACCGGCTCCCGGATCGCTTCCCATACTTGGTGGCTGGTAACGGTAACGGAACGCGGGAGTCCGGTAACCAGGTCCCGGCCGCGGATGGCGGCCGAGCGGTTATTGCTGTTGGTAGGGTTGGCGGTCGCAATTTCGATCTTCAGTTCTTCGGCTGCCCGCTCCCCGATGATCATGTTGAACTCCCGGCGGACATAACGGACAATGGCCTCGTCGAGTTTATCTCCGCCAACCCGGGTAGAAGCCGAGCAGACGATCCCCCCGAGGGAGAGAACGGCGATATCGGTCGTGCCGCCGCCGATGTCGATTACCATTGACCCGCTCGGTTCACTGACGTCGAGCCCCGCTCCCAGGGCCGCCGCCATCGGCTCCTCAATCAGGAAAACCTGCCGGGCACCCGCCTGGATGGCTGCCTGGCGCACCGCCCGTTCCTCCACCCCGGTGACCGCGGTCGGGACGCAGATCATCACCCGCGGCCGCAGAAAAAAGCGGCGGCAGCCGCACTTCCCTAAGAAATACCGCAGCATCCTTTCCGTTACGTCGTAATCCGCAATCACGCCTTCCCTCAGCGGGCGAACCGCAACAATGTTCCCCGGCGTCCGGCCGAGCATTCGCCGCGCTTCCTCCCCGACAGCAATCACCTTGTTATCGTCCCGGTTTATGGCCACCACCGACGGCTCTTTCAGCACAATCCCCTTGCCTTTGACGTAAACCAGGACGGTTGCCGTACCCAGGTCGACGCCTACATCCGGAGCAAGGCTAAACATCTACTTCCCCCCAATTAAATTTTTAGGAGACCGCTGCAAAACTTCGCCTGGCTTTGTCAGCCGGTCGGGTCCAGGTGCTCACCTACCATTTTAGAGGTTAGAGGCCAGAAGTTAGAGGTCAGATCTTTTGTAGGAATT
>JASEJH010000010.1 GCA_030016455.1 Thermoanaerobacteraceae bacterium | reverse complement strand
CCGGTATTAATGCAGGAATTCACTACGGCGAATCTCCCTCGAAAATAGTACTTCTCTCGCTGAGCGCGGCGATGAGCTTCGCCCTGCTTCGTCAGGCTCGCCGGGCGAATCCTCACGTACTTCTGTGTACGCTCCGGTTCGCCCGGCATCGCCTTCCTCGCATTGCTTGCTCCTCACCGCGTTGCGTTTATATTACACTACCGCATCTAAGCGACCAGCTCACGGGTCACTCTACATTTTCATCCCTCCGTTGGTGCGGGCCGAAGGCCCCGCATGGGCTACTCCTACGAAACAATTATTTGTTGAAATAACTCCGCCCGCGTTAAGCAGCGGGGGGCAACCCGGAAGTCGCAATCCAGGGAAAAAGGAGAATTTACGGTAATTCCGGAGAGCTGGCCTCGGTGAGTTTCTGACGGCACTGCAGGCAGTAGAGGCTTACTGCTGACGCAGAGGAAAGAATCAAGGCGGGCAGTTCCGGCCTTGGTTCCCGCCCGGCGCAAGGTGAACGGCAGCCTAACGGAACCACCCGCGCAGCGCCAGGCGCTGGCGCCCCCAAATCCCCAGGTAGAGCATCTCCAAAATTCCCAAGGTATTGATCAGCAGGATAACCACAAACCAGCCCCGGTGACCGTTCCTGGCCGCCCGCCACAGCGCGAGCCCCTTCCAGAAAAGACTCCAGGCCACCAGTCCCGCCAGGAGCCACGGGTCAATTCCAAGATCAATTCCCTGAAGAAAACGTTCCATTATCCTTGCCCCCCCAAGTTCTACTGAAAAAAACACCTGCCTATATTCCCACCTACAACCCTGTGACGGTAATTCGAAGACGGGCCGCCGTTTTCGGTTATGCTGCTGCCTCTAAGTTAAGATTCCCTTATCACCCACCGAAATCCTTTTTCCTTTAAAATCCATCCTTTTTCAACAGGAAATGTGGCCGTGCCGGCAAGAAAGACTCCCGCAGACGGGACATCCGCAACCCAATCATACAATAAAGGAAAACGGCTTTCTACAGCGAAGAACTTAAGGAAGAAGTCCTAACCGGAACCGCTTCCGGACCCTTGAAAAGCAACAAGAACTTACGGGAGGCAAAAATGCGCCGGTTTTTCAGAAGGATGAGCTACTTTACCACCTTGGCCGTTCCGATAGTCACGGCCCTGATCATCGCCTTCCTGGCGGTGCTGAACCCTCAATGGCCGCGTATCTATTGCGTTATCGCCTTTCTGGCGGCCCTGATCCTTCTTCCAGGGGTGACCCTGGGTCTGAAATTAGGGTGTACCCCGGTTACCGAAGAAAAGGTGACTTTGGTAGGCGTGGACGCCCCGGGGATAATCGGCGTGCGCCGCGCCAACGGGGAGGTGGTATGCTACCACCACCGGGAGCTTTACAGCCTCTTCTGCAACGGCACCATAAGCGAGGGGAGCATCCTGAGCCTGCGCTTTCTCGATAACGACATCATCGGCTGGCAGCCGGCGGACGATGAGGGAACCGAAAGGTAAAAACCGCCGCCGCTCCAGATCCGCGGTCCCAAGCACCCCCTTATGCTGAAGCTAACTTTCTTTTTCCGCCGGGGCAACCGCCGCCGGAGACCGCCCAATGTTCAACGCCTGCCGGATCTTCGCTTCGATCTCCCGCACTACTTCCGGGTGTTCTTTCAGGTACTCCCGGACGTTTTCCCGGCCCTGTCCCAGCCGGTCTTCGCCATAAGAATACCAGGTGCCCGTCTTCGTGATGATTTTCATCTCCAGCGCGGCGTCAAGGAGGCTTCCCTCCTTGGAAATCCCTTCACCGTAAAGGATGTCAAACTCCGCCTGCCTGAAAGGCGGCGCCAGCTTATTTTTAACCACCTTGGCCCGGACGCGGCTGCCGATCCGCTCGGCGCCCTGCTTGATGTCCTCGATCTTCCGCACCTCAAGCCTTACGGAAGCATAAAATTTCAGCGCCCGCCCCCCGGGTGTGGTCTCGGGATTGCCGAACATTACCCCGACCTTTTCCCGGATCTGGTTGATGAAGATGGCGGTGGTCCGTGACTTGCTGATCACCCCGGTCAGCTTCCGGAGCGCCTGGGACATCAACCGCGCCTGCAGGCCCACGTGGATGTCTCCCATCTCTCCCTCCAGCTCCGCCCGGGGCACCAGGGCCGCCACGCTGTCCAGAACGACGACATCCACGGCCCCGCTCCGCACCAGGGCCTCGGCGATTTCCAGAGCCTGCTCACCGGTGTCCGGCTGGGATACGAGCAGGTTGTCCACGTCTACCCCGAGACGCCTGGCATACTCGGGATCCAGCGCGTGTTCCGCGTCAATAAAAGCGGCTACGCCCCCCTCACGTTGCGCCTCCGCGACGGCGTGCAGCGCCACCGTGGTCTTACCGGACGATTCCGGGCCGAAAATCTCCACCACGCGCCCGCGGGGCAAACCGCCGATGCCGAGTGCCAGGTCCAGCGCAATTGATCCGGTCGGAATGACCTCCACCTGAAAGCGGCTGGTCGCCTCCCCCAACCGCATAATCGCACCTTTGCCGAACTGCCGTTCAATTTGCAGGAGCGCGGCCTCCAACGTCTTCTGCCGGTCGCTCAACCCTATCTCCCCCCACTGATTGATCTAAGACACCGGTCGCGCTTTACTTTCGTTTCTTTGACTCAATTTTAATCGAAGTCCAGGAAATTTTCCATTAAATTCTGCAAAAACTGCGGGGTGCCAGCCGGCTCCTCCGGCCCTCTCACTGCCCGGTTTCAAGCAAACGCTTGAACTCCTCCTCGTCCAAAACCGCAACCCCCAGTTCCCGGGCCCGGTCGTATTTGGACCCGGGGTTCTCGCCCACCACCACGTAGTCGGTCCGCCGGCTGACACTTGACGACACCCGGCCACCACGACGTTCGATGAGGGCGGTAGCTTCTTCCCGGGTGTAATCCCTGAGCGTTCCCGTGAGAACGAAAACTTTGCCCGTTAAGGGGCCGGCGGCCGCAGCGGTTTCACGGCTCACCGTGTTCACCCCGGCCTCCACCAGTTGCTTGATCACCGCCTGGTTCCGCGGCTCGGCGAAAAACGCCCGAATGCTCGCCGCCATCTTCGGTCCGATTTCCGGGATCGCAGTAAGTTCCTCTCCCGTCGCCGTCATCAGCCGCTCCAGGTTTTCAAAGTGTGCCGCCAGCAGCTTCCCGGCCCGCTCCCCCACGTGCCGGATGCCGAGGGCGAAGATAAGCCGGCCGAGGTCCCGCTTCTTGCTTGCCGCGATTTCGTTCAGGAGGTTTGTAGCCGATTTCGGCCCCATCCGCTCTAATTTCACCAGGTCTTCGTACTTCAGGCCGTAGATGTCCGCCACGCTCTCGACCAGGCCCTTTTCCACCAGTTGCTCCACCAGGGCCGGCCCCAGACCCCGGATGTCCATTGCGTTCCGGGAAGCAAAATGAAGCACGCTTTCCTTCAGGCGCGCCCGGCAGGAAATGTTCGGGCAGCGGACCGCCACCTCTCCCTCTTCCCGGACGGTCCCGGCGCCGCATACCGGGCACTTCTCGGGCATCCGGAAAATTTGTTCCCGGCCCGTGCGCCGCTCCGGCAGGGAGCGCACCACCTCGGGGATCACGTCGCCCGCCTTGTGGACCACGATGTAGTCGCCGACTCGGACGTCCTTTTCCCGGATCAGGTCTTCGTTGTGCAGCGTGGCCCGGCTGACCGTCGTTCCGGCAAGGTGCACCGGCTCGAAGACCGCCGTCGGTGTGAGCACCCCCGTCCGGCCCACGCTGACCACGATCTTCTCCAGCCTGGTCACCGCTTCCTCGGGCGGGAACTTGTAGGCGACTGCCCAGCGGGGGCTTTTCAGCGTGGCGCCGAGCCTTTCCTGCTGCGCCAGGGAGTCTACCTTGACCACCATCCCGTCGATCACGTAGGGCAGGTCGAAACGCTTCTCCTGCCAGGACAGGCAGTACTCGACCACCTCCGCCACGGCTTCAAAAACCCGGTGGTGCGGGTTGACCCTGAACCCTTGTTCCCCCAGCCAGGCCAGTACCTGGTGGTGCGTGGTGAACCGCACCCCTTCGCTGTGCCCGATCCCGTAGACAAAAAGGTCGAGTTTGCGGTGGGCGGTTATTTTCGGGTCGAGCTGGCGCAGGCTTCCGGCTGCCGCGTTTCGCGGGTTTGCAAAAGGCGGCTCTCCCGCTTCCTCCCGGTGCTCGTTGAGCTTCGCGAAGGCCTCCTTGGACATGTAAGCCTCACCCCGTACCTCCACCACCGGGGGCGCCTCTTTCAACAAACGCAGCGGTAAGCTCCGGATCGTCCGGAGGTTGGGCGTAATGTCCTCTCCGGTTTCCCCGTCCCCGCGGGTTGCCCCCTGCACAAACTCGCCGTCCCGGTAGGTCAGCGAAACCGCCAGCCCGTCGATCTTCGGTTCCACCACGTAGGCTACGCTTTCGCCGGGGAGGGCGGCGCGCACCCGCCGGTCAAAATCATAGAGCTCCTCTGCGCTGAAGGCATTGGCCAGGCTGAGCATCGGTACCAGGTGCCGGACGGTAGCGAAGCCTTCCCGCGGTGCGCCGCCTACCCGCTGTGTCGGTGAGTTCGGGGTGATGAACTCCGGGTAGGCCTTTTCCAGCTCCGCCAACTCCGCCACCAACCGGTCGAATTCGGCATCCGAGATCACCGGAGCGTCCAGCACGTAGTACCGGTAGTTGTGGTACTCGATCTCCCGCCGGAGCTCCTCAATCCTGGACCCGGCTTCTTTCCGCTTAAGCAATACCGGCAACCTCCTTCGCAGCTAAACTATAAAGGCGGCCACATACCGGACGATCTGCGCCGCCGGCAAAAAGAGAACCTGCGCCAGTAGTGTCCCCAAAAAGCGCGTCACGGCCAGGTGGGTCACCATCTGCCGGATGTCCCGCTCATCCCTTTTCCCCCGGAGGGCCTGATCGGTCAGCATCGCCGCCGTGGGGTCCACCACCGTGGCCGCAAGCAGCGTGGCAATGCCGTTCACGATCGGCGAGAGCAGGGTGGCTGTGGCCCGGTAGTAAGGAAAAAGGGCACCGGCGTACAGGGCCGACAGCACCCCCGTGGTGTAAATCCCGGTGATTAAAACGTTAAGCAGCAGGAAACCCTTCGGAATGCTGGTCCGCTGACGAATTGCCCGGCGCAGGGCTTCGGGCGCCGCCGGCCGGACGGTTTTTATTGTCCGGTACAGCCGGCGCGGTGAAAGGGAAAAAAGAATCAGCCGCGGCACCGAGCCGACCTCCTCGAAAAGAAGGATGCCGCGGGAGAAAATCCGTACAAAGGCCGGGATTAAAAGCCCCCCTAAAATCGTCCCGAGCGTCGCTGCGAGGATGACCAGCCGGATGTTGTGGTCCAGAACCGCCAGTTCTTCGCGGTAAACCGGCGAGGCCAGCAGGACCTCGGCCGGCGCCCGGGGCGGTACGGCTGCAAGTCCCCGGTTGATCGCCTTCTCTACGAGCGACGACAGCAGCGGCGCCTGAACGGTGTTTGCCGTACTGGCAATCAAAAAAATCAGGTTGAAGAGCGAATAGGCCGTCGCCAGCCGCTCGGTCCTGACTCCCGCCAGACGCACACTGTAAATAAGGGTGTGAACGAGATGGATCAGCACCGTAAGGCCGATAACGATGGCCAGGGTGTTGGAAACCTCCAGTTTCGCCATAAACAGGCCACACCTCAGTCGCAGACTCGGCTCATTCAACCAGCCTCTCCAGCGGTGCGTACTCTAATAGGAGGGTTTTCAGGCCCGCTTTCGCGAAAGCCACCGTAACCTGCACGTCTTCGCCGCTCCCGGCGACACCGACCACCGTGCCGGCACCCCACTTCTTGTGCAGTACCCGGTCGCCGGGCTTCAATTCCGCGGCCTCCTGGGCGGCGGGCACGGCTTCTTCGGACCCCCCTGCCACCGTCAGGCTTTCCGCCGGCATTTCGCCGAGGAAACGGGAGGGCGGATTGGCGTAAATTCCGCCGTAGAGGTGCCGCATCTGGCACCGCGTCAGGAAAAGCCGCTCCTTGGCGCGGGTAATGCCGACGTAGCACAGCCGCCGCTCCTCCTCCATTTCCGCAGGGTCGTCAAGACTCCGGAGATGCGGGAAAAGACCCTCCTCCATCCCGGTGATGAAAACGACCGGGAATTCGAGACCCTTGGCGCTGTGCAGCGTCAGCAGTGCCACCACGTCGGCTTCCGGGTCGTAGCGGTCAATATCGGTAAAGAGCGCGATTTCCGCCAGAAACTCCGCCAGCCCCCCGCGTTCTTCCCGGTCGAATTCCCGGGTCACCGTCAGGAACTCCCTGATGTTCTCCAACCGCGCCTGTGCTTCCGGCGTCCCCTCCGCCAGGAGGTACCGCTCGTAACCGGTTTCCGCAAGCAGCGTTTCGACCACGCGCGTCACCGGCCCGGCCGCCTCGCCGCGCAACGAGACGAAGAGTTCCCCCAACCGCCGCATCTCTTCCCGGACCCTGAGCGGCAACCCGGAAATGGCGTCGGCATCGAGAAGCGCCGCCACGGGGGTCACCCGGTGCGCCGCCGCGTGCTGGAGCAGCCGCCCCAGGTAAGCCGCGCCGATGCCGCGCGGCGGAAAGTTGATGATCCGCTTCAGGCTCAAAGCGTCCACGGGGTTGACGACCAGGCGCAGGTAGGCCAGCAGGTCCTTGATCTCCTTGCGCTCGTAGAAGCGCAGGCCGCCGAGGATGATGTAGGGAATGCCCGTAACCAGGAAAACTTCCTCCAGCACCCGTGACTGGGCGTGGGTGCGGTAGAGTACCGCGCAGTCCCGGTAAGACCGCCCTTCTTCGCGCCGCATCCTGGCGATCTCCCCGGCGACCAAGTTGGCCTCCGCCACCTCGTCCGGAGCTACGAAAAGCAATGGGGGGTCTCCCTCGCCTTTGACCGCCCGGAGTACCTTTTCCTTGCGCAGTTGGTTGTACCTGATCACGCTGTCGGCCACCGCGAGGATCGACGAGGTAGAACGGTAGTTCTTTTCGAGCTTGATCACCCGCGCCTCCGGGTAATCCCGCTCGAAGTTCAGGATGTTGCTGATATCCGCGCCCCGCCAGCCGAAGATGGACTGGTCGGGGTCCCCCACCACCATCAGGTTGCGATGCCGTTCCGCGAGCTGGTTCACCCAGACGTACTGCACGTGGTTGGTATCCTGATATTCGTCCACCAGGATGAACTGGAAACGCCGCTGGCAGCGTTCCAGGACGGCGGGGCACTCCCGGAAGAGCCGTACCGCTTCCCCGAGCAGGTCGTCGAAATCGAGGGCACCGAACCGCCTCAGCTTCTCCTGGTAGAGCGCGTAAACCTGCGCCACCGCTTTCTCGTACCGGGTGCCGGCCCGCAGCGCGTATTCTTCAGGCCCCACCAGCCAGTTCTTCGCCCAGGAGATGGCGGCCGCCATCCCGCCGGGCGGGTAACGCTTTTCGTCGAGCCCGGTCTCTTTCAAGCACTCCCTCACCAGCACCCGCCGGTCGTCCTCGTCGTAAATCACAAAGTCGGGGTTCCGGCCCAAATGCTGAATCTCCCGGCGCAGGATCCGCAGGCAGGCTGCGTGAAAAGTCATCACCCAGAGGTCGCGCACGTCGTGGGGCAACAACCGCTCCACCCGGGAGCGCATCTCCCGGGCGGCCTTGTTGGTAAAAGTGATCGCCAGGATGTTCTCCGGCCTTACACCCGCATCATGAATCAGGTGCGCGATCCGGCAGGTCAAGACCCGGGTCTTACCGCTGCCGGCACCGGCCAGCACAAGAAGCGGCCCCGTGGTGTGACATACCGCTTCCAACTGCTCGGAATTCAATTCCCCGTAAAAATCCGTCACCGTTTCCTGCACCTGCCTACCCGTAGAAGCTGAAAAAAACTTCGCCAACCATCGCTTATTATCCTGCGTCTTTTCGGAAGACCCCCACCATCCGCCGGTCCCGCCCCCGGTCCAAGAAAACCGACCAGGACCCAGCCAAGAGAATTATCCCCCATCCCGGGTGCAGGATTCAACCGGAAAGGAAAAATCGCGCACTAAAAAGAATTTCCGGCTGCAAAAAACAAGGAGAACAGTTGCTTTCAACAGGAGGTGTCGTTATAATGTTATTGGACATATGCTCTAAACTCTTAAGGGAGGTGAAACCATGCCGTGGGGTCGTGGTTCAGGTTGCGGCTTCGGCTTTGGCTTTGGCCGCGGCTGGGGCGCCGAAAGACCATGGTATCCGACCTGGAGCTGCCGGCGTTATCCCGGGCGGCCGCGTCGCTGGCGGGCGCTGCTTCATCCCGGTGCGTACGCACCCCCCGACCAGCCGGACGCCACCCAGGCGGAGGTCGAATACCTCAAGCAACAGGCTGCTTTCTTGAAGCAACAGCTTGAAGCCGTCGAAAAGCGTCTTGGTGAACTGGAAAAATAAACACAATCCAACAGTCACGCGGTATTGACCCTCGTCATCATACTACTGCAGAGGGTACCATTTAGTTAAACAGGGAGGCACAACGAAAACGGTTACCACCATTCTCCTGACGGGCTCTCGGTTTTCGCCAGCGGCAAACCGGGAGCCCGCTTTTGTTCGCGCTGACGCGTCGACGGCCCCGGTTTCAGCTACCCGTTCCAACACCCGCCCCATCCGCTCCCGGGGTTGCCGGAGATTACCGAATAGCCTCGTCTTTTCCCGAGAAACCCGGAGAGATTGCGCATGAACCGGGTATACCCGCAGGCCATACGTAAAAGACTAAGCCCAAATCAAGATTACTAAAACCAAGGAGGCAGATTCTTTTGACGGTGGGTTCGGAATTACACAAGACGCTGGGAATGTTGAAAATGGCCAGCGGCCAGTTCCAATCCTTTGCCATGGATACGCAGGACGCAATGGCGAAACAGATGTACACAAACTTCGCCAAACAGCTTGACCAGATGGTCAAGGACCTCGCCAACCGGGTTAACTACGTGGAAGGACAGGAGCCGCAGTATAAAATGGAGAACATGGCCCAGGAAGCCATGGCCAAGGAACAGGCGGCCCAACAGGGAACGCGCAAACAATAATTCAAGCTAAAGGCAGATTTCCCGCGCCGCGGATCCAGAGAGCCCCCGCCGGAACGCCCGGCTGGGGTTCTTCTTTTCGAGAGGCAAAGCACCCCAAGAAGCCGGTAGCACACGGCGAACTGCCTGCCAGCCGGTCACACAAGGTCCAGCGCCCGTTCCCAGACCTGGCGCATCGCCTGCGCCGCGGGACCGGCCAGGCGCTCCGTGACGGGTGATTGTGCCACCACCGCCCTCACCACGCCCGGGGTAAACGGGATACGGCCTAAAAACGCTACCCCTTCTTGCCGGCAGTAGTGCTCGATCTTTCCGGTCATTTCTTCATCCAGGCTCGCCTTGTTCACACATACCGCTGCCCGCACGCCGAAGTGGCGCGCCAGTTCCAAAACCCGCTCGAGGTCCTGCCACCCGGCCGCGGTGGGCTCGGTGACCACGAGCAGCAGGTCGGCACCGGCAACCGAAGCGATAACAGGACAGCCGATTCCCGGCGGACCGTCAACCACCAGAAAGGTTTTCGCTTGCTCCCGGGCTATTTCCCGCGCGCGCCGCTTGACCTTGGCAACGAGCTTGCCGGAATTTTCCCGGCCCACGCCGAGCGCGGCGTAGATAAACGGCCCGAAAGCAGTCCGGGCTTCGTAGACGCAGCCGGTAAGGGCCTCCCGCAGGGTGACAGCTCCTGCAGGACAGGCGTGGAAACAGACCGCGCACCCTTCACAGGCGGTTTCGTCCAGTTCCCCGTCCTGAATCGCCTCGAACCGGCAGAGCTGCGTACATACGCCGCAGGAAGTGCATCGCTCCCTATCCACTACCGGCAGGCGCAGGCCAAAAAAAGGCTCCTCCGCCACGATTTCCGGGCGCAGGATCAGGTGCAGGTTGGCCGCATCTACATCGGCATCCGCGAGCACCGCATCCTTACCCAGCGTGGCGAAGGCGCCGGTCAGCGTCGTCTTGCCTGTACCTCCTTTTCCACTAAGCACAACAATTTCGCGCATTACTGGCAACTCTTTCCTCCACCGCGGTCCAGAGCTCCTGAAACTTCTTTCGCCAACCGGGAAACCGCTCGATAAACGGAATTCCCGCCGCGAAACAACGGGCGATTTCCTTTTTAAAGGGAATTTCCGCCAGCACCGGAATCTCCTGCTCCTTGCAGAAATCCCTCACGCCGCCGTCGCCCAGATCTGCCCTGTTGATGATCACGGCGCAAGGAATCTTCAGCATCCGTAACATTTCCGCCACCACTTCCAGATCGTGCCGGCCAAAGGGTGTGGGCTCCGTAACCACCAGGCAGAAGTCCACTCCCCGGACGGCCTGCACCACCGGACAGGAGGCGCCAGGCGGGCAATCAACAATGGTATCAAGCGCCGGGTCGGCCCCCCGCCGCAAAGCCTTGATGACCGGAGGCGCAAGTGCTTCACCCACGTTGAGCCTGCCGCAGGCAAAACCGATTTTTCCGATCCTTCCCTGCTCGACGGTGCCGAGAACTTTCTTGCCTTCGACCAGCGCCTCTTCAGGACAAAAGTAAAGACACCCGCCGCAGCCGTGGCACAATTCCCGAAGGATAAGGACCTTGTCCCGGAGCAGCACCAGGGCGTTGTACGCGCAGACTTCGACGCAGCGGCCGCAGCCCGTGCATTTTCCCTTCTGAAAAACCGGCACCGGGAGATAAACCGGCTCGGCGGTGCTAATTTCCGGCCGCAGCAGGAGGTGCGCGTTGGGCTCCTCGACGTCACAGTCTAGCAACTGCACCTCCCTGTCAAGGCTGAGCGCCAGGTTTACCGCCACCGTGGTCTTGCCGGTTCCTCCCTTCCCGCTGACTACGGCCACAATCACCCGTGCTGCCCCCCGCAACGGCCGCCGCAGCGGGGTACGTGCCCTTCCGTCCCGTGGGAGCAAAGCGACGGTCCGGTTACCAGCCTGCCGGCAAGAAAAGCGCCGAGCACTTCACGGACCGGTCCCTGTGCCCCTATAATGGGTGAAATGCCGCGCGCTACAAAAAGCTCCTGGGCGCGCGCCCCCATCCCGCCCGCAATCACGTGGGTAACCCCCAATTCGCCGAGGTAGCGGGGGAGAAAACCCGGTTGGTGCCCCGGGTTGGGGATCAGGACTTCCTTTTTCAACCGCCCGTCCGCCACGTCGACCAGGAGGAATTCGGTACAATGCCCGAAGTGAGACGCAACCTGATTTCCTTCCATAGCTACCGCAATCCGCAAACTGCATTCACCTCCATATAATCGTCAGCGGGACAGCCTACATCCGGCGCCGCCACCCCGGCCTTCCCGCGGACTTCAAAGGCGGGAGTTCATTCTCGCGCCATGCCTGAACGGATTCCCGGACCGGTCCGCTTTTACCTAGGTAACACCGGATTCCCGCCTGTTCAAGGATCTGGTAGGCATTAGGGCCGACGCTGCCGCTGATGACCACGCTGACTCCTTGCCGTAGCAAACTCTGCGCCGCCTTGATCCCGGCACCACCGCCTTCGGTGGCGCCGGGATTGGCCACGGTCGAAAAAGTACCGGTCTTGTCATCGTAGACTACGAAATAGGCACAACGCCCCAGGTGCGGGTCCAGCGGGGCTTCGGCTCCGGAACCCGCAGCAGAAACGGCAACCTTCACTTTATTCCTCCCTCCGATTCTCCTTTAATATTAATTTAAACTAATTATGAACATATGTCAATTACTTTAAAGGCCGCAGCAAAAGGCAAAGGTTGCCAGACCGTTTATCACCGCCAGTTCAATTACCGGCGGAACCGGATCCTCTGTTTTAGGAGCCCGACCGCCCACCACCGTTCACCTTTCCGAAGCTCTCCGGGCATATTACGGAAGAGGCCCCTGGGACGTGACGGCACAAAAACAAAAAAGGCGCTGCGCCGCCTTTTTTATATTTTGGCAACCGGGTTTATGGTGCGCCGGAAACTATCTCTTCCGGCTCGCAAGCTCCCCGAAAACCTCCCGCACGTCCACCCCTTCCGCCGCCAGCAGCACCATCAGGTGGTAAATGACGTCGGCCGCCTCCTTGATCACCTCGTCCCGGTGGCGGTTCTTGGCCGCAATCAGCACCTCGGTGGTCTCCTCACCTAACTTCTGGAGGATGGTGTCTATTCCCTTATCAAATAAATAACTGGTATACGCTCCCTGGACCCGGTTCTGCTTCCGGTCTAAAATCACGTCGTAGACCTCTTCGAGAATCGTACTGCCGCAGATGTAAACCGGCCGGCTCTCTTTGGGCTGGAGCCGGACGCTGGAAGGAAGCGCCTTCTCCCCGTAAACCTCCGCCGGGTTAAAGACCATGTCGCCCACCAGCGCCACCCGTCCGTCCGGCTCGATCCGGTAATGGAAGCAACTCTTGTAACCCTCGTGGCAGGCTGCACCGTGCTGCCGCACCTTGATGAGCAAGGTGTCGGCGTCGCAGTCGAAGTAGATCTCATCCAGTTCCTGGATGTTGCCGGAGGTTTCCCCCTTATGCCAGAGCTCCTGACGGCTGCGGCTGTAAAACCACGTCTGCCCGCTGCTGAAAGTCTTGGCCAGTGCTTCCCGGTTCATATAAGCGAGCATCAGCACCTCGCTGGTCCGGTTGTCCTGCACAATGACCGGGATCAGGCCGTCGGCGTTGAACTTGAAACGATCAAGATTAAAGCGCAACCTGCCACCCCCTTTGAGAAGTTCTGCAAACCGGTACTGGCCGTGATACAGGCCCCCTTCTCTTTTTATCGGCTTTTCCGGCTGCGCCTTTAAAGCCGCACCGGAATCCCCCGCGCCGCAAGGTACTCCTTTACCTCCCGAATGGCGTACTCCCCGAAGTGAAAAATCGAAGCCGCCAGCGCCGCGTCGGCTCCCCCGGCGGTCAACCCCTCCGCGATGTGTTCGAGCGTCCCGACGCCCCCCGAAGCGATCACCGGAATCCGGACGGTCTCCGCCACCGCCCTGGTGAGCTCGACGTCGTAGCCGTCCTTGGTGCCGTCCCGGTCCATGCTGGTGAGCATAATCTCGCCCGCCCCCAGTTCTTCGACCTTCCGCGCCCAGTCCAGGGCGTCAATCCCGGTAGGGGTCCGCCCCCCGTGGATGTAAACCTCCCACCGCCCTTTTCCCACCCGCCGGGCGTCAATCGCCACCACGATGCACTGCGTCCCGAAACGGGAAGCCGCCGCCGCGATCAGCCCGGGGTCCTTGACCGCCGCGGTGTTCAAGGACACCTTGTCGGCCCCCGCGGCCAGCATCCGGCGGATATCCTCCAGGCTCCGCAACCCGCCGCCCACGGTAAACGGAATGAAAACCTCCTCCGCCGTCCGGCGGGCCACCTCAAGCATAATGTCGCGCTCTTCGGCGGAAGCAGTGATGTCCAGGAAAACTAATTCGTCCGCCCCTTCCCGGTCATAAAGCGCGGCCAGTTCCACCGGATCGCCGGCATCCCGGAGGTTGATGAAGTTGACTCCTTTAACCACCCGCCCCCGGTCCACATCCAGGCAGGGAATAATCCGCTTAGCCAGCATAATCCTCTTCCTCCGCCGCGGCCAGCGCTTCCTGCAGCGTGAGCCGCCCGTCATACAGCGCCTTTCCGACAATCACCGCTTCCACGCCCAGCGCTTCCAGTTTGCGCAGCTTCTGGATGTCCTCCACCCGGGAAACCCCGCCGGAGGCGATCACCTTCAAACCCGTCTCCCGGGCAAAGTCGGCCACCGCCTGGATATTCGGACCCTTCAGGGTGCCGTCGCGCCGGATATCGGTAAAAACCACCCGCTCCACCCCGGATTCCCTCAGCCGGCGTCCGAAAACCCCCGCCTTGATTCCTGAGAGGCTCTCCCAACCGCGCACGGCCACGACGCCGTCACGGCAATCCACGCTCACCACGATCCGGGAACCGAAATCACCAACTAATTTGGCAACAAAATCGGCGTTGAGGGCTACCGTCCCGATAATCGCCCTGGCAGCCCCGCATCCCAGCACTTCTTCCACCGCCGCCTTTTCCCTGATTCCGCCTCCCACCTGCACCGGAATGGCGACCTGCTCGATTATCTGCCGGATTAGCGCAAGGTGAACGGGCTTCCCGCGAAAGGCGCCGTCAAGGTCCACCACGTGCAGCCATTTCGCGCCCGCCTCCTGCCACTTCAGCGCTACCGCCACCGGGTCTCCGGAGTAAACCGTTTCCCGGTCCGCCTTTCCTTCGACCAGACGGACGCACCGCCCGTCCCGCAAATCAATTGCCGGTATTACGAACATTTGGCCACCAGCTTCCCAAAATTGGCCAGGATCCGCAGGCCCCAGCTGCTTGATTTCTCCGGGTGAAACTGGATCCCGAAAACCTTCCCTCTGCCAACCGCCACCGCGAAACGCACGCCGTACTCTGTCTCCGCCAGGACGATCTCCCTTTCTTCGGGGGCCACGTAATAGGAATGAACGAAGTAAAAGCGGGTCCGGTTCGGGATGCCCTCAAAAAGCGGGGTGGGCCGCACGAACTCCGCCTCGTTCCACCCCATGTGGGGCACCTTCACTCCTTCCGGCAGCCGCTGCACCCGCCCCTTGAAGTAGCCCAGTCCCTCCGTCTCGCCCCATTCCTCGCTCATTTCAAACAGAAGCTGTAACCCGAGACAGATACCTAAAAAGGGCCTGCCCGACCGGAGCACTTCCTGGACCGCGTCCAGGAAACCGGTCGCCCGCAAATTCTGCATCGCGTCCGCAAACGCCCCCACCCCGGGCAGGACCACTCCCCGCGCCCGGGCGAGCGCCTCCGGCTCGTGCACCACCGCCGCGTCATACCCCGCCTTTAAAAACCCTTTCTCCACGCTGCGGAGATTCCCCATCCCGTAATCAATGATCGCGATCATGCAAACCTCTCCTAAAGAAGACGGAATCCCGGGTCCAGAAGTCAAAAGCCAGGAGCCGGAAGGTTCAAAGAGGAATTCGCTCCGCGGATTTCTACAAACTCCATTCTGGATTCTGAATTCTGTCTCCTAAAGCTTTCCCTTCGTAGACGGCACGCCTTGAACCCGGGGATCGCGGGTCGCCGCGTCCCCGAGGGCCCGTCCGCAGGCCTTGAAAAGCGCCTCGATGATGTGGTGGGTGTTCCGGCCGCTGAAGACGCGCAGGTGGAGCGTGAGGCCGGCATTGACCGCAAACGCCCGGAAAAACTCCGGCACCAGTTCCGTGTCGAAATCCCCCACCCGGGAGGCCGGCAGCTTGCCGGAAAAAGACAGGTGCCCCCGGCCGCTGATGTCCACCGCGGCCAGCGCCAGGGCTTCGTCCATCGGCACCACCGCGTGCCCGAAGCGCCTGATCCCCTCTTTTGCCCCGAGGGCCTGCGCGAAAGCCTGCCCGAGGGTAATCCCGACGTCTTCCACCGTGTGGTGGGCGTCGACGTTCAGGTCGCCCCGCGCCGTTACCTCAAGGTCGAAAAGGGCAAAACGGGCCAGCAGCTCCAGCATGTGTTCGAAGAACCCGACGCCGACCTCGGCGCTGACTCGCCCGCTGCCGTCAAGGTTCAACCCCACCCGCACCGTGGTCTCCTTCGTTTCCCGGGTAACCCCCGTCCGCCGTTCGGACATGATTCCCAACCTCCTATACTTGCGCCAGCACGGCCTCAAGGGCGTTCAGAAAGGCCGCATTTTCCGCCGGCGTGCCCACGTTCACGCGCAGGCACCCCATGAGTTCCGGCCCCTCAACGTTGCGCACCAG
>JASEJH010000109.1 GCA_030016455.1 Thermoanaerobacteraceae bacterium | reverse complement strand
CAGGGTCACCCGCCCTGACAAGACCAGGTGATGCTCTTCTACTTCCGGACGGCGTTTTCCTCGATCCAGGCGGCAGCCTTCTCGAGCCGCTCCAAACAGCGCTCTTTCCCCAAAAGCACAATGATGTCGAACAGACCGGGGCCCACCGTCCGGCCGGTTAGGGCCAGCCGCGTCGGGTGGATCAGCATCCCTCCGCTTATTCCCCGCGCCGCAATTAATTCCCGGTAAGCGGCCTCCGTCTCCGCCAGACCGAAATTCTCCACGCGCGCCAGCGTTTCCTTGCCTGCACGGAGCAATTCCGGCACGCCCGGAGCCGTGAAAAACTTCTGGACCCCCTTGGGGTCGTAGGTGAAATCGTCCCGGAAAAAGTAGCAGGCCATATCTGCCAGTTCAACCAGCGTGCGCGCCCGCGACCGCACCGTTTCCAAAACCCGGAGTACGTACTCCCGCTCCCCGGGCACCAACGTTTCGCCCACCAACTCTGCAGCCTTGAAGAAAGGCAGAGCCAACTCGAGCAACCGCTCGAGCGGCAAAGCGTTCATATACTGGCTGTTAAGCCAGGTGAGTTTCTGGAGGTCGTAGATGGCAGCGTGCTTTGAAACCGCCGTTAGGGAAAAATCCCGGATGATTTCCTCCCGGCTCAATATTTCCCGCTCGTCGCCCGGCGACCAGCCCAGGAGCGCCAGGTAATTGAAAAGCGCTTCCGGCAGATATCCCTGCGCACGAAACTCTTCCACCCCCGTCGCCCCGTGACGCTTCGAAAGTTTTGCCCGGTCGGGGGCCAAAATCATCGGTACGTGGGCGTAAACCGGCAGGGCATACCCGAGCGCCCTGAAAATCAGGATTTGCTTGGGTGTGTTCGAAAGGTGCTCTTCCGCCCGGATGACGTGGGTAATCCCCATCGTGGCGTCGTCAACCACACAGGCGAAGTTGTAAGTCGGCACGCCGTTGGATTTCATAATAATGAAATCGTCCAGGGTGGCGTTCTCAAAAACCACCGGCCCGTGAATCAGGTCCTCCACCACCGTCTGGCCGGTGGCCGGAACCTTCAGCCGCAGCGCAAATTTCATGCCCGCCGCGGCTTTCGCCGCCTGCTCCGCCTCCGTCAGTTCGCGGCAACGGCCGTTGTACCGGGGCGCCCGGCCCGCTTTGCGCGCTTTTTCCCGTTCGGCCGCAAGCTCTTCCGGCGTACAGTAGCATTTGTAGGCAAGCCCGGCAGCCAGGAGGCGCCCGGCCTCCCGCCGGTAAATGTCAAGCCGCTCCGACTGCCGGTAGGGGCCGTACGGTCCGCCCACGTCAGGACCTTCGTCCCAATCAATTCCCAGCCAGCGCAAGCTCTGGATGATTCCTTCCTCCGCCCCGGGAATATGCCGCTCGAAATCGGTGTCCTCCAGCCGGAGAACCAGCCTGCCGCCGCCGGCGCGGGCAAAGAGGTAGTTAAAAAGGGCTGTTCGCGCTCCCCCAATGTGCAAACTTCCTGTAGGGCTCGGCGCAAACCGCACCCGGATTCCCAACTCCAAAAGTTCCCACACCCCCGTTCAAAACGCTCAAAATCTGAAGTTCCGCGATTCATGTCCGGCTCAAAGAATTCTCAAAAAGTTATAGCCCAGGCCTTACCAGGCCCCTTGTCCGCGTCCCTTGCTTCTTGCTCCTCGTCTTTGCTACTTGCCCCAAGTTTCTCGTTCTAACTCCCGGTTCCGGCTTCCGACTTCCTGATTGCCGCTGCCGAACCGTCTCTATTTTATTCGATGTTTTAATGGAAAGAATCACCCTTATCCACCTGAACCCGACCCGTTCCCTCGCAGCGCGGGCAGGGCTTCAACAGCATTTCCGCCAGGCTCGGGTAGATTTTCTTTCTGGTGAGTTCCACCAACCCGAGCTTGGTAATGCCGAGGATGTGGAAGCGGACGCGGTCCTGCCGGAGCGCTTCCTCCAGGGCGTCCAGCACTTCCTGGCGGTGCTTTTCTTCCAGCATGTCAATAAAGTCAATGATAATGATGCCCCCGATGTTCCGCAACCTTAACTGGCGCGCAATCTCCTGGGCGGCTTCAATGTTAGCCTTCACAACCGTTTCCTCAAGGCTCTGCGAACCCACATACTTCCCGGTGTTCACGTCAATCACAGTCAGCGCCTCCGCTTGGTCGAAAACGATATAACCGCCGCACTTCAGCCAAACCCGGCGTTTGAGCGCCCGCTTGACCTCCTGCTCCACCCCGTAAACCTCCATCAGGTTCCGGCCGGTCTCCAGGTAAACCCGGTCTTTGAGCCCCGGCTCCATCTCGTCCAGGATCTCGAGCACCTGCACCTGGAGCGCAGGTGAGTCCACCACCAGCCGGGCCACGTCGGCGGTAAAAAAGTCCCGGAGGATGCGGGGCAGGAGCTCAACGTCCCTGAAAAGCAGGCGCGGTCCCGGCTCACGGGCCTTGGCCCGTATCTCGTCCCACAGTTTCAGGAGGTTTACCAGGTCGTGTTCCAGTTCCGCCTCCCCTACGCCTTCCGCCGCCGTCCGGACGATTAGTCCCATTCCGGGAGGACAGAGCTTCGCGACAAGCTGGCGCAGACGCTCCCGTTCCGAAGGCAGACCGATCCGCCGGGAAACGCCGGTGTGCTGCACCATCGGGGCCAAAACGAGATACCGTCCCGGAATCGTCACGTGGGTGGTCACCCGGGGCCCTTTCGTCTTGAAAGGACCCTTCACCACCTGAACCACCACTTCCTGGCCCGGTCGCAGAAGCTCTTCGATCCCGAGTTTTCTGCCTTGCCCGTCGGCCACCGCACGGGCGTCGTGAACATGAAGAAAGGCGTTCTTTTCGAGGCCGATATTAACAAAGGCCGCTTCGATCCCCGGCAAGACGTTTTCAACTTTTCCCTTATAAATACTGCCCACCAGTTCCGCACCGGGCGGTTCAAAGTAGACCTCAACCGGCACGTGATTTTCGATCACGGCCACCCGGGTCCGCCCGGACGCCGTAGAAATGATTATCTCTCTCAACACTTTCTCCGCTCCCGGTATTTCTTTACTTAACCAAGGCCGACCAACCGGCCTGCGGTTACCACAAACAGGCCGGTACGGTAAAACGTGAAATCCATCGCGTCACCGGGCAGGCCACCCAACCTCAGCAGCGCTTCCACCACCTCCTCCGGGCGGATGTTGCCCTGTTGCCCGGCCTTAACCGTCATCGCAACCCTGAGTTCCCCCCGGTCATACTCCGCCGCCAGGTCAAAAATTCCCGGCCGGATGTCCCGCTCTTTCCTCCCGGCCTTACCCTGCCGTACGCTCTTGATTTCCTTCGCCTCCAGAACCGCCCGCACCGCCGTTTCCACCGCCGCCGGGGTAACGGCGGGGTCAAGCCCTCCTTCGGCGACGTACGATGCCCTCTGCACCGCGGCCATCAGGTTGGGGGCTTCCCGCGGCACCCGCACCACTGCTACCACCACTATCCCTCCCGGCAAAACAGGCGCCAGTCGCGCCTTCACCGAATCGGCGCCCGCCGGCACCCGGAGGTAAACGTCCACCAGTTCCTTTAGCCCGATGTGGCCGACGGGAAGCGGCAAGGCAAAGACGAACCGCGGCCGCGGGTTGAACCCCTCCGAATACCACAACGGCAGTCCTGCCCGCCGGCAGGCCCGTTCCATCGCCCGCACCAGGTCCAGGTGGCCGATCCAGCGGGCCGGCCCCTCCTTCCGAAAAGTAACTCGATAGCGAAACACGTCTGCCTATAACCTCCAAATGGCCACGCTCTAAAAGAAATAGAATCCAGGAGTCAGAAGCCAGAAGCCAGAATATTTGTTTCTTAGGAATTCGCTGCGTGAATTCCCGCAGCTTTTCCAACCTCCAACTTCTAACTTCTAACCTCCAAAATCACCGGCGCGACGCCGAGTTCCGGGCAGACCCCGCAGGCCAGGCAATCTTCCCAGCGGCAGTCGGGCGTGAGTTCGCCGCGGTAGGCCCGCTGGTGCTCCGTAACCAGGAAATCCCGGCTGACCCCCGTGTCAATGTGGTCCCAAGCCAGCACCTCACTGTAGTCGTACCGGCGGTAAGCGTAATCCGCCGGATCCAGGCCGCTTTCCGCAAAAGCCTGCTGCCAGCGCGCAAAATCGAAGTGCTCCCGCCAGCCGTCGAACCGGCAGCCCAGCCTTCGGGCAGCCAGCAGCACCGCGCTCAGGCGCCGGTCACCGCGGGCGAAAACCGCTTCGAGAAAACTCGTCTCGGGATCGTGCCAGTCCAGGTCAATCCGCCGGTCCTTCAACCGCCGCTTCAGATAAAGAATCTTTTCCCGCAGCGTCTCCCGGTCAGCCTGCGGCTCCCACTGAAAAGGCGTGTGCGCCTTCGGCACGAAGCAGGCCGCGCTCACCGTCACCCGCAGCCGTCCTTTGGGTACGCCGCACCTTTCGCCGACCTTTAAAACGCTCGCCGCCAGCGCCGTGATCCCGTCCAGGTCCGTTTCCGTTTCGGTGGGCAACCCGACCATAAAATACAGCTTCACCCGCAGCCACCCCGACGCGAAAGCCGCCTCGACCGCCCTTAAAAGGTCCTCCTCCGTCACCCTTTTGTTGATCACGTCGCGCAACCGCTGCGTACCGGCCTCTGGGGCGAAGGTAAGAGTGCCTTTGCGCACTTCCTGAAGCCGCCGCGCGATTTCCACCGCGAAGGCGTCGGCCCGGAGCGAAGGAAGCGAGATGCTCACCCGCTCCGGTTTAAATACGGGCAGAAACCGGTCCACCAGCGGGTAGAGCTGCGAGTAGTCAACCGAACTCAATGAGGTGAGCGAAATTTCGTCGTAGCCGGTATTACGAACCAGCTCCTGTCCGTCGGCCAGCAGCCGCTCAAGGCTTCGCTCACGCACCGGCCGGTAAATGATCCCGGCCTGGCAAAAGCGGCACCCCCGGGTACAGCCTCGAAAAATCTCGAGCATCCCCCGGTCGTGCACCGCCTCGATGGTAGGCACCACCGGATGCGTCGGAAAGGGAGCCGCATCCAGGTCCCGCACCACCCGCTTCGTAACCCGCGCGGGAACGTCTGGCAAAAGCGGCCGGATGCCGGCGATACGGCCGTCGCTGAAGTAATCGGCCGCGTAAAGCGAAGGTACGTAGACCCCGGGAATATCCGCCGCGTCGCGCAGGAACGCCGTACGCCGTTTCCCTTCCCGCCGCGCCCGGATGTAAGCATCGAGCAGTTCGTGAACGACCTCTTCTCCTTCGCCGATCACAAAGAGATCCACAAAGGCCGCCAACGGCTCCGGGTTAAAGGCACAAGGGCCGCCCGCAATCACCAGGGGCTCGTTTTCCCCCCGTGCAGCAGCGGTAAGCGTGATTCCGGCAAGCTCCATCATGTTGAGGACGTTGGTGTAGGTCAGCTCGTACTGCAGCGTAAACGCTAAAATGTCGAAATCCCTGACCGGACGGCGGGATTCGATGGTGAAAAGGGGGATGCCCTTTGTGCGCAGCAGTGCCTCCATATCCGGCCAAGGAGCAAAAACGCGCTCCATGAGAGCGTCCTGCCGCCGGTTCACGATCCCGTAAAGAATCTGCAGGCCCAGGTGGGACATCCCCACCTCGTAAACGTCGGGAAAAGCAAAAGCAACCCTGACGGCCACCCGGTCCCAATTCTTCCTGACCGCGTTGTACTCGCCGCCGGCGTACCGCCCCGGTTTTTCCACTCGCTGCAGCAGCCGTTCGATCTCCAGCATTGACCAACCTCCGGGAATCCTACAACCACTGCCTTAGATTATACCAGAATTGCTTGTTGCAAATCAGGCTTGTGATTCTTTATTCTTCCCTATCCTTAAAAAACCCTCCCCCCTTCAACCCGTTCCCTTTCTTGTAAAAACCATTTTGACCCTCTATTACCAGGACCTTCCTCTTTTCCCACTGACCCCATATG
>JASEJH010000108.1:2612-5928 GCA_030016455.1 Thermoanaerobacteraceae bacterium | reverse complement strand
GTAGAGCGTCCGGGGGATGGGCGTCGCCGTCATCGTCAAAACGTCAACCTCCCGCCGGAAAAGCTTGAGTTTTTCCTTCTGCGCCACCCCGAAACGCTGTTCCTCATCTATGATCAACAAACCCAGGTCGGCGAAACGCACGTCTTCCTGCAGCAGCCGGTGCGTGCCGATCACCACGTCCACTTTCCCGGTCCGAAGTCCCTGGATGACCTCCCGCTGCTCCGCTGGAGGCTGGAAACGGCAGAGCCAGGCAACCCGCACCGGATACGGCGCAAAACGCTCCTTGAAGGTCTGGTAGTGCTGCTGCGCTAAAATGGTCGTGGGCACGAGAACCGCCACCTGTTTCTGGTCCATTACCGCCTTGAAGGCAGCCCGCAGCGCCACCTCGGTCTTTCCGTAACCGACGTCGCCGCAAAGGAGCCGGTCCATCGGGCGCGGCTTTTCCATGTCGGCCTTGACCTCGATAATCGCCCGCAACTGGTCGGGGGTTTCCTCGTAAGGGAAAGCATCTTCGAACTCGCGCTGCCAGGGGGTATCGGGCGAAAAAGCGTACCCCTTCGCCGCCTCGCGCGCGGCGTAAAGGGATAACAGGTCCAGCGCCACGTCGCGCACCGCACGCAGGGCGCGCGCCCGCGACCGCTTCCAGTCGCCGCCGCCCAGCCGGGAAAGCCGCGGCGCCGCGCCTTCCCCGCCGGCGTACCGCTGGAGGATGCCCACCTGATCGGCAGGGATATAGAGCCGGTCCTGGCCCGCGTACTGCACCAGGGCGTATTCCTTGACGATCCCTTCGACGGTCAAAGTCGTCAATCCCTTATAACAGCCGATCCCGTGGTCGGGGTGAACCACGTAATCGCCGGGGCGGAGCGCCGGCTGCTCGCCCACTTCGCCGGCGGTTATCCCCGCCCGCAGGTACGAACCGCGCCGCCGGCCAAAAACCTCGTCCCCCGTCAAAATCACCGTACCGGCCTCGGAAAAGATCACCCCTTCGCTCAACTGGCCGGGGCTGACCACCACCTCACCGGCGCTGACGCCGTCCAAACGCGGGCGGTATACCGCCGGAACGTCCCGCTCGCGCAGGGCCGCCGCCAATTGCTCCGCCTGCTCCGGCTTCCGCATCAGGATGATCACGCTGTGGTTCCGGCGCCAGGCGGCAATCTCTTCCGCCAGCGCGTCCATGCGGCCGAGGAAGTTCGGTACCGTCTTTACCGTAAGGCCGGTCGGTTCGCCGGAAACGCTGAAACCAAGCTCCTCCGGCAAAAAGGAGGAAAAAATCACCGGGCGGCCGCCTAATTTTTTCGCCGTCTCGCTCCAGGTTTTGTACAGTGCGCGCTGGCGCGGCAGGAGCGCCCCCGCCTTTTGAAACTCGGCGATAAGGTGCAAGATTTCACTCTCCGCCTGGACGGCGAGCGAAGCGCTCTTGCGCGGTTCGACCAGGATGACCGCACCGCCGGGCGGCACATAATCCACCAGTTGCGCCGTCTGTTCGTAAACGTAGGGAAGCAGCGCCTCCCCGTTCACGACGGCCCCCCCGGCCCGGAGAAGAGCGAGCGTTTCCGAGACCCAGGTGTCGAGACGCGCCGCCGCCTGCGGTGAACTGAGTCTCCCGGCGAACTGCCGGTAGTCCGCTTCGAGGCGCGCGGCGGCGGCCTGGGCCTCCCCCGGCGGGAGGATGCCTTCCGCGGCCGGACTCAGCACCGCCCGGTCCACCTTTTCCCGGGACCGCTGGGTTGCGGGCTCAAACAGCCGCAGCGACTCCACAACGTCCCCGAAGAACTCGACCCGCACCGGGCTCGTTGCGGCCGGCGGGAAAAAGTCAACAATCCCGCCCCGGCGGCTGAACTTTCCGGGCGTCTCCACCAGATCCGCAGGCTGGTAGCCGGTACGCGCCAGGTGCCGCACCAGTTCCTCCGGGTCAAGCACCTGTCCCTCTTCTATCACCCGGCAGGCCGCCTGAAAAACCTCGAGCGGCGGGAGGACTCTCAGTAGAGCCGGTGCAGTGGCAACCACAACGCCGCTGCCTCTGGCCAGCGCCTCCAGGGAGGCCAGGCGCTGCCGGGAAACAAAGGCACCGGCGCCGGGCGCCTCCGGCAAATTTTCCCAGGGGAGAAAAACAAAAACCTCCCCCCCGAGCAGGTGGCGGAGGTCGGCCTGCAGCCTCAGCGCTGCATCGTCGTCCGGCACCACTGCCAGTGCCGGACGGTTCGTCTCCCCCACTATTCCCGCCACAAAAAGACTTTGTCCGGCTCCGCTCAGGCCGTAAACCGCCCGTGATTTTCCGTTAAGCTGGTCCTGCCTGAGTTCCCGGATCACGGGGGCTTCAGCCCAAAGCCTCAGCAAACCCTGCATCCTATATTTCATTTACCGCCGGCGGTTGAATTTATTCATCGCCCGCACCAGGCCCTCCCGGAGAACACACTCCACCGCGGCAACCGCCTCCTCCAGGGCTTTTTGTACCGGTTCCGCTTCCTCCGGGAGGAACCGGCTCAAGACATACGCGGCCGCATCTCCCGCCGGCCGGCCGATACCCACCCGCAGGCGGGCAAAATCCTCCGTCCCTACCGCCGCGATGACCGACGCCATCCCCTTGTGGCCGCCGCTTGAACCGCGCGGCAAGAGCCGCAACTGCCCCAAAGGGAGGTCGAGATCGTCGTAAACCACCAACAGCGCGCCCGGCGGGAGGCGGTGTTTGTCCAGGAGCGCCCGCACCGCCAGGCCGCTTAAGTTCATGAAGGTCTGCGGTTTAACCAGGAGAACCGGGGCCTGGTTGGCCCGGATGCTCGCCACCAGCGCTTTCTCCCGGCAGGAACTGAATGCTGCACCGTGGAGAGCGGCGAGGCGGTCCACCACCTCAAAACCCATATTGTGCCTTGACCCGGCAAATTCCGGACCGGGGTTGCCGAGGCCGGCGATCAATCTTATCTCAGACATTTTTCTCCCCTAAAAATGACCAATTATTGCCAACACCGGCGGCTGTCTCGGCCTGTTTCGCTCCCGCTCGCGTGTTCACCGCGCGGACTCCTTCGCTAACTTTAAAAAATCCAGAAGTCAGAAGCCCGGCCCTATTCTTCCGATCTTCCCTCTGCTTCCTGACTTCGGTCTCCGCTGCTTCTGTCTTCTGACCCTAACTGACATCCCAGAACTATTTTAACTCTGGAACCGCGCTTGGGCAAACTGGTCGAACTGCGCTTTCTTTCACATTGAAAAAATTGACAACCGTTTCGTTTTTGAATTTTCTTGACAATAATTAATAATTTAGCTAAATTGAGAAATAGGCTTCTCCTTCATTCCTTTGGGGGCAAAGAGTGCGTTTTTTGTC
>JASEJH010000108.1:0-2602 GCA_030016455.1 Thermoanaerobacteraceae bacterium | reverse complement strand
CTTTTAGAAGATTTAGAAAATAGATAGATAAAGTATCTCGTTTAAAGGTTTCCCTTGTCAGGATACTCGAGAAAGCCGGCAAAGATGGGTGGGTTCAGATGAATCTTCCTGCAAACCGGCGGCTCCGGCAGATAGCGTACCTGGCAGCCGTCGTTTTAGTAGCAGTGGGTGGTTACTTCATCTCCGATTACAGTCTGAAAAAGGTGGAACAACCGGGTTTTTGCCCCACCTGTCACGAGATTCGCCCCCAGTATATCGCCTGGACATTTTCCGCGCACAGCCAGATCAACTGCCTTACCTGCCACGGCGGGGACAACAGCCGGCTGGAACGCTGGGCCCGCCGGCGGATTGAAGCCCGCAACGCCCTGATCCACGTTTTCGGTGACCCGAAATACCCCTTCAAGCGGATCCTGACGCCGCCAAACCACGTCTGCGGCCAGTGCCACTCGCCGAACCGCGAAGTGACCCCTTCCGGGGATCTCATTATCCCGCACCGGGAGCATACCACGGTAACCGGAACGGCGTGTGCCGCCTGCCACGTTGACGTGGTCCATGCCCGTGCCGCCAAGCGGATGGAAGAAGCCGTGCAGAAAACGGGCGGGAAACGGGAGGAAGCTTTCAAACTGTTGGAAAAAGAATTGCAGAACCTGGAACCGAAGGAGCGCCGTCCCTTAATGGGAGCCTGCATGGGCTGCCACAACGGCAAGACGGCGCCGTCGGCCTGCGCCGCCTGCCACAAAGAGCTTGACATCCCGGAAAACCACAAACCGAAGGACTGGTCGTACAACCACGGGAAAGAGGCCCGCAAAGACATTCAGGGCTGCGTTTACTGCCACGCAGTACTGCTCGACGTAGCCAGGCCGGGAGAGAAGATTACGCTTCTCCAGGGCGTGCGCGGCAATCCGTTCTGTGTGGCCTGCCATACCGAACGGCCGGTTACCCACGGCCCAGACTTCAAGCTGAAGCACAAGTTCCGGGCGGAGCAGGACCTGGAGGGCTGTCTTGTCTGCCACGACGCCAAAGCCAAGGGTCCGGCCAGGGAACAGGCGATCGTCACGTGCGGCGAGTGCCACCGGAACCCGCACCCGGAGGAAAATTACCGGAAACTGCACCCGAAGATCGTGGCGAAAGAAGGAGCCACCCAGTGCTTCAAGTGCCATGACACAACGAGTTGCTCGTTCTGTCACACCGGCGGCAAACTTGCCGGCCCTTAAACACTAAAATTTAAAAAGCGCTTATTGATGCCGATGTTTATTATAACGGGAACCTGCAGGTCCACCACCCTAAGCTTGAACCGTGAACTGTAAACTGTGAACTGTGAACCGTGAACCGGCCCCAAAGGTCTATCAGTATAAGGCCAAACGATTTTTCGGGGAGAGACGGCATGCCCCCTGACTTGGAAAAAAACCCGGAAACCACCACCCAGCACTCAGAGGGCCTGAGTGCTGGGCCGCCGAAATACAAGGTTATCTTCAATAAATGCAAACCAATCCTTGTCCCGGCGGCAGTTTTAGGACTACTGGCGGTTGTCGTCTTTTTTCTCGTCTGGCCTTTCGGGCTTACCGCCCGGGAAAAGACGGCCGAGCAATGGTTAAAGGAAGGGCTGGAGGCCTTCAAGGAACAGAACTTCTTCCTGGCCGTCCGCGCCTTCGAAGCAGCCCTGCGGCTTGAACCGTACAACGGCGACGCCTTCTACTACATCGGCCAGGTCTACGACTCCTGCGGCCGCCGCCGGGAAGCCGTTATGTGGTACACGCGGGCGGTCCAGAGCGAGCCGGCTCTGGCCGCGGCAAATTTCAACCGCGGGCTCCTTTACGGCCTCCAGCGGGCGCCGGAAATGGAACTGGCCGCCCAGAAAGAGGCGGTGGAGACCGCCCCGGCCTTTGCCGCCGCCTGGTTCCGGCTGGGGGAAATCTACTACCTGCGGGGAGACTGGGAACAAGCCCTGAATGCTTACCGGCTTGCCGCGCGGAATTCCTACGCTGTACTGGACCGGAAGCTGCTTGAAGAACGCCTCGCTGCGGCAAGCAGCCGCCTTGCGCTCGCGACCCCGCCGGAAATACCGGAAAAACCGGCGCCGCCAGACGAACCCCCGGCGAGCGACTTGCTTTGCACCCGCTGCCATACCGACGCCGCCGGCGTGCACAGCCTGAAGAACGATAATCCCAACGGCTGCACGCGGTGCCATGCGCCGCACAACCCGCTCATGCCCCCCCGGCTCAGGATCCCTGAAAAAAGCCAGTGCCAGGTCTGCCATTTCGAGTACAGCCCGGACGCCCTGAAGTTCGCCCGGAAAGAAGGGGCACTCGTCCATATCCCGCTCATCAACGGCAACTGCACCGACTGCCACCGGGAGCACGCCTTAGGTGAAAAGTCCGGCCTGCGGATGAGCCGGGAGATGCTCTGCTTCACCTGCCACCCCGACTACCGCGGGGAGCTCAAGCGGCCGGTGCAGCACCCGCCGTATACCAACCGGTTCTGCACCGACTGCCACAACCCCCACTTGAGCAAACACACCGGCCTTCTCTGGGGACCGCAGGGACAGATGTGCTATAATTGCCATTTCGCGTTTAAAGATATCTCGAAACTGCCGGTGCAGCAC
>JASEJH010000107.1 GCA_030016455.1 Thermoanaerobacteraceae bacterium | reverse complement strand
ACGAGCGATAGTGCGGTCAGCGCAGGAATCTGGCGCGAGCCGGTCTGCCCGGGGCTGCTGCAGAAACCTTGCATTTTCGGAGGAGAGCTTTCGCTTTCGCCTTCTGGATTCTGTCTCCCGACTACTGCCTCCCAACTTCTGGCTTCTGACTTCTGACCCCGAACCTCGAACCTATAAGTAAACTCGCGGCACCCGAGCCCCGACAGCACAGACTACCTCGTAATTTATCGTGCCGATCTTGGCTGCTATTTCTTCTGCCGCCAGGAAAGCTTCTCCCTGGCGCCCAAAGAGAACCGCTTCGTCTCCCGGCGCCACCCCGGCCACACGGGTGGCGTCAACGATAATTTGATCCATGCACACGCGGCCAACCACAGGAACCCTTTGCCCTCCAAGCAGGACTTCCCCGGATGTCGATAACAGGCGGCTGTAGCCGTCTCCGTAGCCTGCGGCGATTGTGGCCAGCACCGCCGGACCCCGGGTTTTGTAGGTCCAGCCGTAGCTCACCGGGAACCCCGCCCCGACCCTCTTTACCTGCGTAACCCGGGCCTTCCAGCTCATTGCCGGTTTCAAGTCCACAACCCGGCCGGTGTTCGCCGCCGGGTAGAGCCCGTAAAGGATGATTCCCGGTCGCACCATGTCCAGGTGGGTTTCCGGAAAACGAAGGAGAGCCGCGCTGTTTGCCGCGTGCTTGTAGCGAACCTTGAGCCCCGCCTTTTCGAGCTTGCCGGCAAAATCGAGAAAACGCTCGAGCTGCCAGAAAGTTGCTTTCGAATCCGGCTCGTCGGCGCAGGCAAAGTGCGTGAAAAGCCCCTCGACTTCCACCCCGGGAAGCCGCGCTACCGCCAGCGCCGCCTCTACGCCGGCAGCGTCGCACGGAAGCCCCAGGCGGCCCATGCCAGTATCTACTTTAATGTGCGCCCGGAGGGTCTTTTTTTCCCGCTGCGCCAGGCCGGCCAGCGCTCTTGCCAGATCCAGGTCGTGGACCGTTACCCGCACCCCGGCGGCCAGGAGCGCCGGACACTCGTCGGGATGGATGTACCCCAAAACCAAAAGCGGCGCCGTTACCCCTTCCCGCCGGAGTTCCAGCGCCTCCGCACCCCGGGCCACACCAAGCCAGTCTCCCTCCCCGGCGATTGCCGCCCGCGCCACCGGGACGATACCGTGCCCGTAGGCGTTGGCTTTGACAACCGCCATAATGCTGGTCTGCCCGACCAGCCGGCGCACTTCGCGCAAGTTGTGGGCCAGGGCGCCGAGATCCACCTCTGCCCAAACCGGATAAGCCATTACCTACCTCCTTAAGACCGCTTCCTCTCTGATCAGAATCCGCCCGATACAATCCTACGGAAAAGCCACTTTACCTGCTTCGACGGTGAAACCCCGCGGCCTTGAAAGTTCGGTAGCTCAAGTTTTATTTAAATTTTAAATTCTATGTCCAGGCTGCAGCGCGCATTCTCAGCCTCTTCAAGCTCACGGCAGGCCGAAGGCAGGAAGGATAGCAGGTCACCCGCAACCAACCCCATTTCTCCTCTTTCCCGGGCGGCGATGTCGCCTGCCCTTCCATGCAGGTAAACCCCCGCCGCGGCGGCCCGGAAAGGATCGAGTCCCTGGGCCAGTAGTGCCGCAATGACTCCGGTCAAGACGTCCCCGGTGCCCCCGGTAGCCATACCCGGGTTGCCCGTGCCGTTGACCCCGGTAAACCCATGAGGGTCGGCCACCACCGTCCGCGCGCCTTTTAAAACCACAACGCAGCCCCACCGGCGGGCGGCCTGTTCGGCAACCTTGACCCGGTTGGCTTCCACCGCCCCCACCTCCACGTTCAGAAGCCGGGCCATCTCGCCCGGGTGCGGTGTGACAACCAGGGCCTCCTGCCGCCCGGCCAGAAGCTCCGCTTCCCCGGCAAAAGCGTTCAAGCCGTCGGCATCGAGTACCAGCGGGCGTTCGGACGCTTGCACCAGTTCCCGCACCAGGGACACCGTTTCCGGATGCTGCGACAGGCCCGGCCCCACCGCAAGAACCGTGCTCCGCGCAAGATAATCCATGACCGCCGAACCGGCCTCCCGGCTCAAACTCCCTTCCGCCGTCTCCGGCAGGCCGCAGGTCATCGCTTCCGTCAGCTTTGCGGCCGCCGTGTCCTGAAGGCTTCGCGGCACCGCAAGCGTAACCAGGCCCGCTCCGCTCCGCAGCGCCGCCGAGGCGGCGAGACAGGCAGCACCAAGCATCCCTCGGGAACCGCCCACTACCAGCACCCGCCCGAAATTCCCCTTGTGGGCCGTCACCGGCCGGCGCAAAAACCAGGAGGCCACTAATTTCCGGTTCAACAGATACCGTCCCGGCCCTGTTTTATCGATTAACACCCGGGGAAGCGAAATGTCTGCGACCGTTACTTTACCCGCATATTCCGCCCCCGGCTGCAGAACCAGACCGAGCTTGGGAAGGCCGAAGGTCACGGTCACGTCCGCCCGGATGCAGGGGCCGTTAACCCTCCCGGTGTCCGCTTCCAGGCCGGAAGGAATGTCAACCGCCACCACAAGCTTCCCGGAAGCGTTGACCGCCTCCACCGCCTTGCTTAACCGCTCGCTCAGCCTACCCCGGAAACCGGTTCCGTAAAGCGCATCCACCACCGCATCGGCGTTGATCAACGCTACTTTGAGGAGCTGCAGGCCGTTGGCGCTGCCCAGAAGTCTGTAAACCTGCTGTCCCAAGCGTTCCCAGATCTGAAAATTGACCCGGGCGTCCCCGGTTATTTCCTCCGGCTCGCAGATCAAGAATACCTTTACCACCGCCCCCGCCTGCAAAAGGTGCCGGGCGGCCACCAGGCCGTCGCCGCCGTTGTTGCCTTTGCCGCAGAGAACGACGACCCTTTTGCCGGCAACACCCCCCAACCGCCGCCTGACCGCTTCGGCCACCTGCCGGCCGGCGTTTTCCATTAATAGAAGGCCGGGAATACCGTACTCCTCTATCGCCTGCCGGTCAATCTCCCGCATCTCCTGGGCCGTGACCAGGCGCAAAGAATCACTCCCCTCCCTCGGCAACCGCAAAGGCCACCGCGTACGTCAGGCCGTGGGCGATGGTCAACAGTACCCGCGCCACCCCTTTTTCTTTTGCCACGGCTGCAGCCCGCCCCCGCAAAAGTACCACGGGCCGGCCCGCACGGTCGTTCAACACCTCAACCTCATTGAATCCGGCGCCAATCTTCCCAATACCGAGTGCTTTCAGCACCGCCTCCTTGGCCGCAAACCGCCCCGCCCAGCAACAGGACGCATTCGCCTTCCCGGAACAGTAAGCCTGTTCTGCCGGAGTATAGACCCGTGCTAAAAACCGATCCCCCCACCGGGAAAAAACCCGGTGGATGCGCTCTACTTCTATAATATCAGCACCGATTCCGATCAACAAAAAAAACGCCCCTCCTGACGGTCGTTGGTGGTCAAACATCAGTCGCCGGATACTCGCAGAAATCGCCTCGGAGCAACTTCCACCAAGGAGATAATGGCTTTTGAAATCAAACGTCGGTTAACGTTCTTGTATCCGCCCCGTTAATGCATAGCATTTTGCATTCCTACTAACTTCCGAATCCTCGATTGTCCTTAAAAACCCAAAATGCGCCGAAGCCTTTTTGCCTGGGACCTGGAAAGCGGAACCTCACTCCGCTCCTTGTCTTCCACCACCAGGGAATAAGTGCTGTTAAAAAACGGAATGATTTCCTTAACCTTATGCAAGTTAACAATGAAACAGCGGTGGGTCCGGAAAAAGACGTTCGGGTTTAACCGCGCCTCCAGTTCCTTGAGCGTAAAGTGCGCCAGGAACTTGTCCGCGTAGGTTTTCAGAAAAACGGCATCCCCCTCTGTAAAGGCGTAGACAATGTCCCCTTCGTTGACCAGCACCACTTTCCCATTCTTCTCGGCGGGTAAACGGTCGATGCGGATGGTCGGTTCCGCCCTCGTCTCCGTCTTCGCCCCGTTCTCCTGCGATAGCTTGAGCACCTTATTGACCGCCTGTCGCAACCGCTTTTCGTCTATCGGTTTCAAGACGTAATCCACTGCGTTGACGTCGAAAGCCTTGACCGCGTATTCGTCGTACGCGGTGACGTAAATGACGTGCGGCGGCCGGTCCAGCTCCTGGATCGCCGCGCCGAGTTCCAGGCCGTTTATCCCAGGCATAGCAATATCCAGAAAAAGCACAGAATAATCCAGTGCCTTGATCAGCGTCAGTGCTTCCTGAGCGTTGGCCGCCTCCCCGACAACCTCCACGTTATCAATCTTGGAAAGCGCGTACCTCAACTCCTGTCGTGCCGGGTACTCGTCGTCCACGATTAAAGCCTTGAGCTTCAAAAACGCTACCCTCCTTTCCCTCCAAAACCTGCTCCAGTAGCGGTATCCGGAACCTGACCACCGTTCCTTTCCCTGGTTCGCTCTGGAGCCTCAGCCCGTAATCGGCACCGAACAATCCCTTCAAGCGCTCATTGACGTTGGAAAGCCCCACGCCGCTTCCCGAACCGAATCCGGGCGTGAAAACCTTGGGCAAGACATCGGGTGGAACACCCACTCCGTCGTCGGCAATTTCCACCGCCATCTCATTCCTGACCCGGCGCACCGCAATCCGCACCGTTCCTTGTCCGACTTTTGGCATAATCCCGTGCTTGATCGCGTTCTCCACCAGCGGCTGCAGCGTCAGCACCGGCACCTGGTAGTCGAGCAGGGTTTTATCCACGCTCCGCGTGATCCGCAACTTTTCCCGGAAGCGGGCCTTTTCCAGCACCAGATAGGTGTTGACGCATTCCAGTTCCTCGCGCAGGCTGGTGAAATGCCCGGTCGACTTCAGGGCGTGCCGGAAGAAGGACGCCAGGCGGATGAGAAGGCGCCGAGCTGTTTCCGGGTTAGTGCGGCTGAACATGATGATCGTGTTCAGCGTATTAAAAAGGAAGTGCGGGTTGATCTGCGCGCGCAAGGCATCCAGTTCCGCCCTGGTGACGAGTTGCGCCTGGCGGTCGAGCTCCGCGAGTTCCATCTGGATCCCCAACAACTGGGCGATACCGATGGCGAGGTTAATCAATGTAGGAGGCAAAGGCCCTTCCTCGATCCGGTACAGCTTGAGGGTGCCCACAACCTCACCCCTGCACCGCAGGGGTACAATCACCACTGCACCCAGGGGACACTGGCAGTCTTTCACCGGGCACTCGAAGTCGGCCTTACGCTCCACGATTTTGACCTCACCGGTCTGGATCACGCGCTTGGTGGCGTAAGTCACAATCCCCGCGCCAGGCGGGTGACGCTCACAACCAGGGCCCAGAAACACCAGGATGCGCTCCCGGTCGGTGATGGCCACCGCCGGCACGTCCCCGATGCGCTGGATGATTTCCGCCGTTTTCCGGGCTGTCTCCTCGTTCAGCCCGTGCCGCATATAAGGAAGCGCAGCATTGGCAATCTTCAAGGTCGGGTCTATGGCATGACTGTCGATCCGAAAAGTAACCCGGCTGCGGTAGTAGCCCTGACGGAACCAAAAAATGACCACCGCGTTGGCCAGAGTCAGTAAAAGTGCTCCCTTCCAGAACTCCGGCCAGAGCAGGACCGCACCGGACAAAAGGGCAAGCTCTACTGCGATCAGCTTCCCAACACTGCTTGCCGCCCCTATCAGGTCACGCATTTCCGATCAAAAATCCCCTTTTGCCACCAGTCAATTAAAATATACTACAAAAAACCGCCAGCGTAAACGACATTCTTCACCGCACCGGTTGCAAGAATGCCGGGCTTCGGCAGCAGCCCGGTTAAGGCACAGCCGCCTCTTTTACCCGGCGCAGGTAGTTCTGAACGCCGTGGCGAAAAATCAGGTTCAGCGTGCCGAAAATCGGCCAGCGCCAGTGAACCCCCAGGAGGCGCCGGAAGATGCCGCCCAGTGAATAGGCGTCGCGTAGCAGTTGCTGAAAACCGGCTTGCAGTTGCTCCGCGG
>JASEJH010000106.1:5185-5958 GCA_030016455.1 Thermoanaerobacteraceae bacterium | reverse complement strand
GCTTGAAGCAGTGTACCACTACATCTTGCCCCTGCCCCGGATCCGCTTTCTGCTGGCCGACGATGCCGGGGCCGGAAAGACCATCATGGCGGGTTTGCTCCTCAAAGAGCTGAAACTCCGGGGACTCGTTGCCCGAACCCTAATCGTCGCGCCCGCCAACCTCGCCTTCCAGTGGCAACGGGAGATGCGAGACCGGTTCCGCGAGCGGTTCGACATCATCCGCGGTGTGGATCTGAGAAATGCCTACGGCGTTAATCCTTGGCAGGATAAGCCTCAAGTCATCACTTCCATGGATTGGGCAAAGCGCGAAGAGGTTCTGGAAAGCCTTGGCCGCACGGCTTGGGATCTGGTCATCGTGGACGAAGCTCACCGGATGAGCGCGAGCGATCCGGAACACAAAACGGAGCGTTACAGACTTGGGGAACTCCTTTCGCAGAAGACGCATCATCTCTTACTCCTCACCGGCACCCCCCACAAGGGAGACCCTCTAAACTTCTGCCTCTTCTTACAGCTCTTGGATCGAGACGTATACGGCGACGTTCGCAGCCTTGAGGAAGCCATGAAACGCAATCATGCCCCCTTCTATCTCCGGCGCACCAAAGAGGCGCTTGTGACTTTTCCCGATCCCGAGACGGGCAAGGTCCGCAGGTTGTTCACGAACCGAGAGGTACGCACGGTCCGATTTGAATTAGATGGCCGAGAGTTCGAGTTTTATGAGGCCTTGACCCGATACGTGCAGGATCAGTCGATTCGCGCAGCCACGGACCCCTCGG
>JASEJH010000106.1:0-5175 GCA_030016455.1 Thermoanaerobacteraceae bacterium | reverse complement strand
CCTCGGCCCGCGGTCGGGCCCTGGGCTTCACCATGGCGATGTACCAGCGCCGGTTTGCTTCCAGCATTCACGCCGTCCGCCGGAGCCTTGAGCGGCGCCTCCAGAAGCTGGAGGACCGCCTGCGCCGCCCCCAACCGGAAGCCGTGGCCGACCTGTCTCGGCTGGACGAGATAGACGAGCTGCCGGAAGACGAAGTCGCCCGGCTGGAGGAGGAAGTCGAGCAGGCCTCCCTGCCGTCGGAGCGCCAAGCAATCCAGCGGGAAATCGAAGAACTCAGGGTTTTGGTGCAGAAGGCCCGAGCCTTGGAAGAGCGGGAGATGTCCTCCAAACTCGCCAAGCTCCGCGAGGTGCTCGCGGACCAGAACATCTTCGGCGACCCCAAGACGAAACTGCTGATCTTCACAGAGTTCAAGGAGACCCTGGATTACCTGGTGGCGACGCTGCAGGGGTGGGGGCTGCGGGTCACCCAGATCCACGGCGGCATGAAGATCGGCGACCGGGACACGCCGGGAACCCGGCTCTACGCCGAACGGGAGTTCCGCGAAGAGGCCCAGGTCTTGGTGGCCACCGAGGCCGCGGGCGAAGGCATCAACCTCCAGTTCTGCTGGCTTATGGTCAATTTTGACATCCCGTGGAACCCCATGCGGCTGGAGCAACGCATGGGCCGCATCCACCGCTATGGGCAAGAGCGGGACTGTCTCATCTTCAACTTCGTCGCGGCCAACACGCGAGAAGGCCAGGTCCTGGAACGCCTCCTGGAACGCCTGCGGGAGATCCGCCGCGAGCTCGGCAGCGACCAGGTCTTTGACGTGGTCGGAGAGATCGTTCCGGCCAACTACCTGGAGCGGCTGTTCAGGGAACTCTACGCCGGACGCATGACCCAGCAGGCAGTGCTGGATCGAGTCATCCGAGACTTCGACCGGGAGCGTTTTGCCAGGATCTGCCAGTCGACCTTGGAGGGGCTGGCCAAGAAGGATTTGAATCTTTCGGCTATCTTGGGCCGCACGGCCGAGGCAAAGGAACGGCGGCTGGTCCCAGAAGTGGTAGAGGAGTTCTTCCTCCAGGCAGCCCCGGTAGCCGGAATCCCAACCCCGAGGGGGCGTAACGGAGTCTATGCGGTAGGCCGCATCCCAAGGCACCTTCAGTGGGTTGGGGAACGTCTGGAGCCCCGCTTCGGCCCGCTGGGGCGGGAGTATCGGCGGATAACCTTCGACAAACGGCGTCTTGCCGAAGATCCCACGCTGGAATGGGTCACCCCCGGCCATCCGCTATTTGAGGCCGTCCGCGAGGAGGTCTGGGAGAAAGTCCAGGCAGACCTTCGTCGGGGTGCAGTATTCTACGACCTGAATCGCGCTGCGCCCTCCCGCCTTGAGGTCTACTCGGCCTCCATCGCCGACGGGCACGGAAACACGCTGCACCGGCAGCTCTTCGTGGTAGAAGTCGCCGATTCGGGCGAAATGCGGCTGCGCCAGCCTACCGTCTTTTTGGACCTGATCCCCGCGGAGGCCAAAATCACCGCAAACCCGCCAATAACCCCTGACCGCGGAGAAGTAGAGCGATTCTTGCAGGAGAGGGGGCTGCAGCCCTTCCTGCAGAAGGTCCAGCAGGAACGCCAGAAAGAGCTGGATACCATCGCCCGGCATGTGGAAGTGAGCCTTCTCACCCTCATTGACCGCCAGCAACGGCAAGTAATGGAACTCCTCCAGCGGAAAGAGCAAGGGGAGGACGTAGCTTTAGCGCTCGGCGAGGCCGAGCGGAGACTGGACGAGCTGAACGCGCGGCTGGAACGGCGGCGACAGGAAATCCAACGAGAGCGGCAATTGGCCATTGCCGATCTCACCCACATCGGCTCGGCTCTGGTTCTCCCCCATCCGGAGCGGGAGAATTTCGCGCCGATGGTCCGCAACGAAGAAGTTGAGCGCATCGCCATGGAGGAAGCCATGCGCTACGAGCGGGAAAGGGGTTGGATTCCAGAGGACGTTTCCGGCGAAGATCGCGGCTTTGACATTTTATCGCGGCACCCCGAAAGCGGCAGCGTTCGTTTCATTGAAGTCAAGGGGCGGGCGGGAGTAGGACCTGTGGTGTTGACGCGCAATGAGTACAAAACGGCCGAGCGGCTGCGAAGCGACTACTGGCTTTATGTGGTCTTTGATTGTGCGACCACGCCGCGACTTCTGCCGATTCAGGACCCGGTTCGCTTAGGCTGGGAACCGATCGTGCGGATTGAGTATTATCAGCTTCTGCCCGAGCAGTTGGAAGGAGGGGCCTAGGATGGGGAACAACATGGAACCTAAAGAATGGCGTCTTACTGCATTGACCGACATATGGACGGGCGATGCGCAAGGGAAGCCAGGTCGCTTGATTCCAACCGGGCTGAGAGGTTCCATCCGCTGGTGGTTCGAAGTGCTGGTGCGGGGGTTAGGCGGCAAGGTATGCGATCCCACGGTGGATGGCGTGCGCTGTCCGGATAAGAATGTTAAAAATCCTTACGATCCCGGTCACCATTGCGTGGTGTGCGAACTTTTTGGCTGCACCGGGTGGGCGCGCAAATTTCGGCTGATGGTTCTGGACCAAGAAGGCCCGGTCATCCAAAAACAGATTAAAGCCGGCCGTACATTTACCCTTCATTTCATCCCCTTGCGGTCCATCTCCGACGAGGAGTGGTGCCTCCTGGACGCCACCCTCCGCCTGATCGCCAACTACGGCGCCCTCGGAGGCCGCACCGTGTTCAAGCCCACCGATGAGCTCAATCGGCAGGGTGAAGACTATCATAGAGATTTTGGATTGATCCGGATTAAACCAGTTATTTCGGGGGTTCGTGCGTATACGGGGGATGAGCTCAGCCGGTATGTTGACTACTCACATTGGCGCCGTGTAGATCACGATGACTTTGCTTGGGCTTCGCTTGACAACTTCTGGTGCGTGAAGGGACGGTACCTGGCGAGACAGGATCCTGATAACAGCACGTTCAACCAGATTATTGGCAGAGAACAAGCAAAGGGTCGATCTCAGCGACTTGCGCAAGAGACACCTGTAAACCGCTGGCTTGCCGGTCGTCAGCAGGAAAGCAAGAAGGTTTTCAGTTTCAAACATCCCGAAGAAGGTCGGCGCACGTTCGGTTTTGTAAAACCAGGTTTAGTGGAATTTGATGAGATGAAGCGCCGCCTCGGACAGGTGTGGTCGCCTTTTAATCCAGATGCGGAATTTATCACAAAGGATCAAATCCTGAGTGAACTCTTTTCGCAGGGGGGAAACGTATGACTTGGGATTACTATGCTTGGTTAACCTGTCGTGGCCATGGCGAGGAAACACCAACTGCGTGGGCATTAAGCAGCGGCTTCGTGGACCATCTTTCCAAGTGTTTCCTGGAAGCAGAGATTGAACGTTTGGAAGCTGAAGAGGCAAATAACAGAGAAAGACGCAGACAAGCCGAGGATAAGAAAACCATTCTCCGCAAGATGTACATGCAGAAAGCGTCGTGTAGATTTCCTATCAAATTGTATCCACAATTCCACCAGATTGACTTTGCGCCTCTCTCTTCTTGGGCATGGCTGGGCCTTCAGGTAGACTTCGAACTCCTCACCCCATGGTACTCCAAAGACGACCGCGTGTTTCACGTGATGGACAACCCGGTGCGCAAAGATCGGGTGTTCGGTGTGCCCTTTATGGCGGGTTCATCCTGGAAAGGCATGCTCCGCTGGGCCTGTCGGGTGCAAGCGGGTTTGCGGGAGCACCTGGAGCAACACAACGGAAAACTGGATGATTGGCGGGACCCGGATTGGATCCTGCACCTCTTCGGCAACGAAAAGGACGAAGAGGAGAATTTCCACCAGGGCGCGCTGGTTTTCTATCCTACGTGGTTTGACAAGATCGGCTTTGAGGTTATCAACCCCCACAGCCGGGAGCGCCGCGCCGGCACCCAGCCCGTCTACTACGAGGTGGTGCCCCCCGGCGCAAAGGGCACGCTTTATCTCCTCTATGCTCCCTGGCCCGGCATGAAACCTGGTGCCGATCCCAAAGACGTTCCGCCAAGATTGCTGGAGGCCATCGAGGCCCTGCTCACCACCTACGGCATTTCGGCCAAGCGCACCGTGGGCTGGGGCACGGCGAAGATTCTTAAGTGGCGGGTGTATCGGAAAGGCAAGGAGCCTCAGGAGGCCACTCGAGAAGAGTGGGAAAGGGAAGCGTCTGAAAAAGGACGCGGATTTTGGCGCTTCTTCTGGGAGCGAAAGGTTTTACCTCTGCTTAAGGAGGGATGTGCCCCATGAGCAGCACATTCACCCCAGCCGAAACCCTGAGCCTGCATCGTCCTCTGCTTCTGGCCATGGAAGCCATCGGCTGGTTCCACATGGCCGGCAAGGCGCGGGCTGAGTTCCTACGCCACCACGGCGGCGAAGACAACGGCTACGACGAGCGCTGCTGGCACACGTTGGAAACGCCACCTTTTCCCTGGGATGACCTGCTGGGGTGGGTAAAGCAGCGCTTTAGCGGCGGCAATCTCAAAGACGCCTGGCCAGAGTCCTTTGTTTTGTTTACCGAAAAGCACGGAGGCCGCGGGGCGCAGGACCGCGGCCTACTGGGCCTGCTGCAGGCTGGCCACGCAATGGCCTCGGGGATAGAAAAGCAATCCTATCCTGACCACACCATTCGTTACTTAAACCAGACCATCCCCCACATGTGGCTCTCCTCCCCCTGGGGCCACCCCAAGCGAAACCTTTTGGCCGATTCGCCGGAAATTCTGACACCTCACGGGTGGCGTCAGCTTGTGGCGGAGATTCGCCGCGTACTGGAGGAACTGAAAGATCTTGGCACGAAGCACGTGCAAGATGTGGCCTTGTGGCACCGCTGGCGGGAGCAGGCCATCGGTCCAGATTCCTTTATCCGCCGTGCCTTTCTCGCCACCCTCGCTGAGACGCGCCTGCCCAACAACGATGTGACCCTCTGGGACCAGTCCTATGTGGCTGCCGCGCTGTTCAAGAGCGCAGTGGCAGGGGCGTTGCTGGATAGTAGTTTTCCATGGAGGACAGACGGAAGCATCAAGCAGAAAACCCGTTGGCGCCTGCTGACCGTGGCCATCGGCACCGAGCACTACGAGGCGCGGGCGGTGAAAATCGGTGACTGGACGGGCGCGCAGGGCGCGATCGAGGGGTTCTTCCGCCGCGTGGCCCAGCTGGT
>JASEJH010000105.1 GCA_030016455.1 Thermoanaerobacteraceae bacterium | reverse complement strand
CGAGACCCGCGGTACGCGAGGCTGCCGTGCAGCGCGTTTTCATCCCGATGCCCGGTGGCGCAGAATCCCTGAATGCTGCGGTGGCGGCAGCCCTGCTGCTGTACGAGGCGGTGCGCCAACGCTGGCATGGAAAATAGTGGTAATATTTCGCGGGAACGGCGCGTATAATCCAGGTGAGCGGATCAAAAAACCGCATAGCTTTTGCCTGTAAAACCTTTGTCAAGAGTTCCTTGTTTTCGGGTGGGCGGTATGTTATAATTCGGACAGAGGGCTCCAAAAAATCTGCGAAAGGTTGTGAGTTGATGTTCTGGACCGCCGAGTTTTTTTGGAGACTCTTTGAAACGACGGGTTCAATTCGGGCTTATGTTCTTTACCGGAGGTTGGCAGTACACTAAGGCAGTTTCAAGGTAATAGATTCAGGTTAAGCGCTTTGATACAAGCATCTGGTGAAAAGGGGACGGATCCCCGCAGCTCTTGCTTTGTGCTTTTACCGGCAAGAGCATTTTTATTTTACAAATCGGCCTTCAGGGGCTAAAATTATTTAAGATACCGGTTCGGGTGGAAAAAAGTAAGTACCAGGTAACGAACAGGCAAGCCCTGGCGTAATCCAAAGAGGAAGACGATGCCTTGGGAGGCTCTCTGGTAACACCGGAGTTTAGTCTTTACGGGGGGTTGGGCGTTGTTAAGAGAACTGGAAGAGATTTGGCGCCGGGCGCAGGCAGCGATTGCGGCAGCCCGGAACCTGGAGGAGATCGAGGCCGCCCGCGTGCGTTTTTTGGGCCGGAAGGGCGAACTGACCCAGGCGCTGCGGCGGGTGGCGTCGCTGCCGGCGGCGGAGCGGCCGCTCGCGGGCCAGCGGGCCAACGAGGTGAAGGAAAAAGTTGAGCGGGCCCTGGCCGAGAGAACCGGGGTTTTGCGCGGGGAGGCGCTGACCCGCAGGCTCGAGGCGGAAGCGGTGGACGTAACCCTGCCGGGGCGGCCCGTGATGCTGGGGTACCGGCATCCTTTAAGCCAAGTCCGGGAGGAGATCGAAAACATCTTCCTGGGTCTTGGCTTCAGTATTGCGGAAGGGCCGGAGGTCGAACTGGACTACTATAATTTCGAAGCGTTGAATCTGCCGAAAGGCCATCCGGCACGGGATATGCAGGACACCTTCTTCATTTCTGAGGAGATTCTGTTGCGCACGCACACCTCGCCGGTACAGGTAAGGACGCTTGAGCGCCTGGCGCCGCAACTCCCGGTCAAGGTTATTGCGCCGGGCAAGGTTTACCGGCGGGACGACGACGCCACCCACTCCCCGATGTTCCACCAGGTGGAAGGGCTTGCTGTGGACACAAACATCCGGTTCAGCGATCTGAAGGGGGTCCTCCTGGTTTTTGCGCGGGAGATGTTCGGGCCGAAAACCAAGCTGCGGCTGCGGCCGAGTTACTTTCCGTTTACCGAGCCGAGCGCTGAGGTGGACATCTCCTGCGTCATCTGCGGCGGTGAAGGCTGCCGGATTTGCAAGCAAACCGGCTGGCTGGAAATCCTGGGCGCGGGAATGGTTCACCCGCGCGTGCTGGCGGTTTCGGGTTACGACCCGGAGAAATGCCGGGGGTTTGCTTTCGGGATGGGCATCGAGCGGATCGCGCTGTTGAAATACGGCGTCAACGACCTGCGCCTGTTTTTTGATAACGACCTGCGCTTTCTGAGTCAGTTTTAATCTTGTGGGCTTGAAATTTTCGGTCAGAATTCAGTAGTCAGTAGTCAGAATCCAGAAGGTTTAAAGCGGAAACTTGTGCCGCGAATTCCTACAAACCCTATTCTGAATTTTGGCTTTTAACCTTTAACCACTGCTGAAGGAGGGTATCTGTTGCGGGTACCTTTGAGTTGGCTCAAGGAATTTGTTGACGTTCCGGTGTCGCCGGAGGAACTGGCAGAGCGCCTGACGATGGCGGGGATTGCGGTTGACGCTGTGGTACCGTTCGGCCAGGGGGTTAAAGGGGTGGTCGTGGCCCGGTTGACCGAGGTCCGGCCGCATCCGAATGCCGACCGGCTCAGGATTTGCGTGGCCGACACCGGGACCGCTTTGTACGAAGTGGTCACCGGAGCACCCAACGTTTTCCCGGGAGCGGTGGTTCCCCTGGGGTTGGAAGGCGCCCGGCTGGCGAACGGGATGGTCATCAAAAGGGCGCGTTTCCGGGGCGTGGATTCCTGTGGGATGGTCTGCTCCGAGGCGGAGTTGGGGCTGGAGGAGCGCTCGGCCGGAATCATGATTCTGCCGCCGGAGACGCCGCTCGGGGAGGATGTCGCGACGCTCTTGGGGTTTCCGGATTTCGTGCTGGAGCTTGACCTCACTCCTAACCGGGGCGACTGCCTTTGTGTAGCCGGGATCGCCCGGGAGGTGGCGGCGCTTTACGGGCTGCCGCTGAAGTTCCCCCCTGTGCTGCCGGCGGGCCGGGAAACTTTAAGCGATCTGGTCGAGGTGGAGATCGCGGCGCCGGAGCTTTGCGGAAGGTACGCGGCCCGGGTCTTCAAGGAGGTCAAAATCGGTCCCTCGCCGCTGTGGATGCAGGTAAGGTTACGGATGGCAGGAATGAGGCCGATCAACAACATGGTTGACATCACGAACTATGTGATGCTGGAACTGGGGCAGCCGCTGCACGCCTTTGACTACGAAACCCTCCGCGGCCGGAAGATCGTGGTGCGCCGGGCGGACGCCGGGGAACGGCTTGTCTCGCTGGACGAGGTGCTCCGCGAACTCGGCCCGGAAGACCTGGTCATCGCCGACGCTGAACGCGCCGTGGCGATCGCCGGCGTGATGGGAGGGCTTGACACGGAGGTGACCCCTGCCACGGCGACGGTGCTCTTAGAGTCGGCCAACTTCAACCCGCAGAGTATCAGGCGCACCGCGCGGGCGCTCGGACTGCGTTCGGAGGCCTCGCTCCGCTTCGAGAAGGGCGTGGACATCGAGGGGGCGGTGCGGGCGGCTGACCGCGCGGCCTACCTGGTGAAAAAGACCGGGATCGGGCAGGCGGTCCCGGGAGTGGCGGATTGCTATCCCGGCCGGCCGGAGCGGCGGACGGTGGTCGTTCAACCGGCGAGGGTTGAAGCCGTTTTAGGGACACCCGTTCCGCGGGATGAAGCGGTGGAGTGGCTCGGGCGCCTTGGTTTCAGTGTTCAAAAGGACGGCGAAAATTGGATCGTTTCGGTACCGACCTTTCGACCGGATGTGAGCATCGAGGAGGACATTGTCGAGGAAGTGGCCCGGTTTTACGGGTACGAACGGATCCCGGCGACGCTCCTTTATGGCGAAACCACACCGGGGCAGCGTCCGGCGACCGCCGCCTTTCTCGATCAGGTTTCACAATTCTTGACCGGCCTGGGTTTCAGCGAGGTTATTACCTACAGTTTCATCAACCCGGCCTCCTTCGACAGGCTGCACCTGCCCGAGGACGACCCGCACCGGCGGGCGGTCCGGTTGAAAAACCCTATCAGCGAGGACCAATCGGTGCTGCGGACCCTGCTCCTGCCGGGATTGCTTGATGTGCTGGTCCGGAACCTTTCCCGGCGGGTGGACAACGTGGCGGTTTACGAGGTCGGGAAGGTTTTCCTTCCGCGGGACGGCGGTGAATTGCCGGAAGAATATTTGAAGCTTGGCCTGGCGGTGAGCGGGAGAAAGCCGCGCCACTGGAAAGGGCCGGCTGTGGAGATGGACTTTTTCTTCCTTAAAGGGATTGTCGAAGCGCTCTTGCGGCGGCTGCGGGTAAACGAGCCGGCCTTCTTACCGCTTAAGGACCACCCCGCGCTGCATCCGGGGCGGGCGGCACGCATTGTGACGGAGGGGGAGGAATTAGGCGTGATTGGTGAGCTCCATCCCGAGGTCCAGGAGGCCTACGGGTTACCGGCCCGCGCGGTGGTCGGCGAGTTTTCTGTCGAGGCGCTGCTTGCGGCCCGGAGGCCGGCGTCTTACCGGGATTTGCCGCGTTTTCCGGGGGTGCTGCGGGACGTGGCCTTCATCATCCCGGAGGAGGTTCCGGCGGCGGCCGTTGCGGAGGCGATAAAAACGGCCGGCGGCAAGCTTTTGCGCGAGCTGAAGCTGTTTGACGTTTACAAGGGCGTCCAGGTGCCGGAAGGGACGAGGAGCCTCGCTTTCTCGCTCCTCTTTCAGGCGGAAGACCGGACGCTGACCGATGAGGAGGTAGGGACGGCCCTCGAGGCCATCGTCAGGCAGTTGGCGGAAGAGTACGGGGCAGTGTTGCGGGGGAGCCTGGAAGAACCCCGTGCGGACGTAATGCCCTGAGCGGCAGGATGATGACCACCCGGCCTTTCCCCAAGGAGGAATTTTGTCCGAGCATGGCGAAAACCTGCTTGAGCTCATATTAGGAGGGGAATTATGCCAGCCAAAGAAAGCCGGGTGGAAATCGAGATCGCCGGCGAGCTTTACGTCTTGAAGGGCGAGGCGCCTCCGGAGCACATTGAGCGGGTGGCCCGGCTGGTGCACCAGAAGATCAAGGAAGCGCGCCTGCGCAACCAGCGGCTATCGCTGTTGAAGGCCGCCGTGGTGGCGGCGCTGAACATCGCCGACGAATACCTCCGGCTCCAGGACGATCATCAGAATTTGGTAAAACTTATCGAGGCCGAGCGGGAAAAATAGATGGTAGAGGTAAGAGGTTGGAGGTGGTAAATTAAAGAAGGAATTCGCTGCGCGAATTCCCAAAAAATTCTAACCTCCAACTTCTGACTTCCACATCCATTTTAAGGGGGCAGGGTCGTTGAGGATCAAAGAGATTTATGCGCTGGCAGTGGCGCTGGGAATGGAGAAGGATCCCCGGGGCAAAGAAGCAGTGGAGGCGCTTTTGCAGAGGGAACGGGAGCGCTACGCGGAACTCAAGGAGGAAGAACGGGAAGGGTACGATACGGAAAGGTTCAGCAACCCCTATTCCGACACCAGAATCCTCTATGGTGACCCCGAGCGGGAAGTGCGGCGGGTTTTTGCCGGGATCGACATGGAGGCCGCGGAGGTGCTGCTGGCCGACCGGCTCGGGGAAAAAGGGAAGCCCGTGGACCTTATCATTGCCCATCATCCGGAAGGACGGGCGCTGGCGGAACTCCACGAAGTAATGCACCTTCAGGAAGACGTTCTGGCGCGTTTCGGCGTGCCGATTAATGTGGCGGAGGGCATTTTAAGTTCACGGATCAGCGAAGTTAAAAGGGGACTGATGCCGCTCAACCACTACCGTACGATAGACGCGGCCCGGCTGTTAGATATTCCGTTGATGTGCGTGCATACCGCGGCCGACAACCTGGTGGCCGATTACCTGCAGCGGCTTTTCGACGAGCGCCGGCCGGAGCGGCTTTCCGACGTGTTAAAACTGCTGAAAGAGTTACCCGAATACAAGGCGGCGACCGAGCAGGGTGCCGGCCCGACGGTCGTGGTCGGCGAGAAAGACCGGCGGGCCGGGAAGATCTTTGTGGATATGACGGGCGGCACCAGCGGCTCTCAGGATGCTTATGCCAAACTCGCGGTGGCCGGGGTCGGCACGGTGGTGGGAATGCACATCAAGGAAGAGCACCGCAAGGAAGCGGAAAAGAACAACATCAACGTGGTCATCGCCGGACACATGGCCAGCGATTCCCTCGGGATGAATCTTTTCCTGGATGAGCTGGCGCGGGAGGGAATCGAAATCCTCGTCGGTTCGGGTCTGATTCGGGTGGCCAGGACATAGCGCGGACGCACACCATTCCGGTATACGGTCCTCACAAGAGTTTTGGAAACGGAGGAGGCGGTTGGCTTCCTCTGCTTTATTAAGGGCGGTACCTGCGGACGGCACGTTTTGTTGTACGCGGCAGAAGAGTCCTGCCTGTGATCAAGGCCATACCGGTAGTCGCCGGTCAGGTTAGGGAATACATGCAAGGAGTGGTTCACGACGATAAAGTCGCGCCACCGGGAATGAAAATGTGTGTAGGACCTGCGGCAAGACCGGAGCCGCGCCG
>JASEJH010000104.1 GCA_030016455.1 Thermoanaerobacteraceae bacterium | reverse complement strand
GCAACAAATTGAACTTTTGAAAAACAAAGCCGAGTTTCTTGTTTCTGATTTCGGCCAACTGGTTTACCTCCGTGACCGGTTTGGAGCGGGAGCCGGTGTGCCGCCACAAGAAAATTTCAGCAAAATTCTAACACAAATCGGACCGGCCGGGAAGACAAATCAAAATTACAGGGACCCGACACCAATCTCTTGGGTATTTTACAAAAAAAGGCTACAAGAATTGTGAAACCGGGCGATTTTATTGGTAAGCGATAAAATTGGCAGCGATTCAAAATTTGTCTCCGGTGAAAAACGGGGAAGGAATGGTGGTTTGGCTACGGTTGAGAAAATGCCCGGCGTAGACATCGTCACCCTGGCGACTCACCTTGCGGCGGCGGAAGACCCCGGCCGCGCCGGCGAGTTGATTGTGGAAGCGCTGCTAACTGCTACCGGTGCCACTGCTGCAAGGGTGTTTCTGGTGCACCGGAGCGAGGGGGTGCTTCTTTGTCTTGCGGGCCGGGGTGGGAGCCTGCCGGAGAAACGCCTTGCCTACCATGACGCGGGTCTTCCCCGCCTGGCGCTCGATCGGCGGTGCACCGTACAGGCCGGGACGGAACTGGTGGTGCCGCTCTTTTGCGGCGACCGGGAAGTAGGGGTGCTGGCGGTCGAGGGCGTGCAGGATCCGGAAGTTGCGACAAAAGAAATCGCCCGGCTTCAAGGGATCCTGGCGCTGGCCCTGGCCCACCTGATGGTCCGGCAAGAGATGTTAGAGCAGTGGCGTTTCCTGGAAGTAATCACTACGTTGAACTGGCTCATCACGTCGGGTTTGGAAAGCCTCGAGTTTTACGACGCCCTGCACCAGTTAATTAAAGGGCTGATCGAGTTCGACTGGATGAAGGTGCTGGTCAAAGAGGGTCACCGGACAAGCGTACTGGCCTTTTTCCGGGACGGGCAGGCCGTTTTACCGGAAGAGGCGGCGCACGCAAGCGACCTTGCTTTGCAGGCCAGGTTCGCAGCCGGTCAGCCCGACGTTGTGGAAGACCTCCAGGCGGTTCCCGACTTGGCGCGCGACGACGTCCTGGTGACGGAAGGCCTGCACGCCATCCTGCTGGTGCCGTTGCTTACGAAGCAGGGCGTCATCGGGGGGTTGTGTTTTTACAGCCGGGAGGCCGGGAAGTACGCCGAAAAAGATTTCCCGCTGGCCCAGCAATTAGCCGGGCAGCTCGCGATGACGGTCGAAAACACGCTGCTCATCCGGGAAATGGCGCGGAAGAACCAGGAGATCGAAGAAAGCCACCGGCGGCTTGCCAGTCTCAACGCGATTGCCGAAACCCTTGCCCGCTCGCTGGAACTGGAGATGATGCTCCAGGAGGTTCTGGCGAAGGTGATGGAGGTGGTAAACTGGGATGCCGGCCTGGTTTTCTTGCGGCAGGAAGGGGAAGAGGGTTTTACGCTTGCTGCGTACCGCGGTTTCTCCGCGGAACACCTCGCCGGTTTTCGGGAAGAAGCCGGCCGTGGGGGCCGGGCCTCAGACGCGAAGGTGTTTCCGCGGCTTCATTTTCGGGACGAAATGGTGGTATTCGACGCGACAAATCTGCCCGAGGGTTTGAACGCGCCGGCTTTTAGCGCCGCCGGTTTTTACTCCGGCGTCGTGGTGCCCCTGCGGTACAAAGGCAAGCTCCAGGGAGTGCTGACCCTTTTCCGGCGGCAGAAAAATGAACTGAGTCAGGAGGAACGAGAGGTTTTGGAAGCCGTCGGTAGCCAGATCGGCGTGGCGGTGGAAAACGCCCGTCTTTACCAGAAGGTAAAGACGATGGCTGAACGGGACGCCTTGACCGGGCTTTACAACCGCCACAAGTTTTTCGCCATTTTGGACGCGGAGCTCAAGCGCTGTTCCCGGTACAAGAGCAAGTGCGGCGTACTGCTTTTTGACGTGGACCACTTCAAGGATTACAACGATACCTTTGGGCACCTGGCGGGGGACGACTGCTTACGCAAAACGGGGCGGATTATTCAGCAGAGCATCCGGGAGACAGATACTGCGGCCCGCTACGGCGGCGAGGAGTTTGTGGCTTTGGTAGTGGAGGCCGACGCTCCGAACACCGTTAAGGTGGCGGAGCGGCTAAGGAAGCGGATAGAGGCCGAAGGACAGAAGGAACCCTTTCCCACGGTGAGCATCGGGGTGGCGGTGTTCCCTGACGACGGCCAGACGGCGCAGGAGTTGCTTTTGACTGCCGATAACGCCCTGTACACGGCCAAGCGGATGGGCAGAAACCGGACGGTGTGGCGGGGGATGGTGCAAACCCCCGCTTAAGGATGGTGTCCGGGTAAAAGTGCGGTTTTAGATTCCGGCCGCCGTGAGGATATCGAGCACAACCTCCTCTTTCCCGATCGCCATGATGTGGACGCCGTCGCACATTTTTTCCTTTTTCAGGGTGGCGATCATCCGCCCGGCGATTTCAATGCCTTTTTCCAGCGCCCGGCCCTTGCCCGCACTTGCCAGTTCGTCGATCAAATGCTGGGGCACAAAGATGCCGGGGATGTTTGCGTTCATGTACTTTGCCATTCCAACCGAGGTAAGCAGGATGATTCCGGCCAGAATCTTCACCGGAAACTGGCGGGCGTGCTCCATGAATTTGGCGAAGTTCTCCAGGTCGTAGACCCCCTGGGTCTGGAAGAATTCGGCGCCGGCCTCCACCTTTTTCTCGAACTTGATCAGTTGCGGTTCAATCGGTTTCGCTTCCGGGCAGACCACGGCCCCGGCGCAGAACGACACCGCTCCGTCCAGTTTGTTTCCGGCCATGTCCGCGCCCGTTTCCATCTGCCGGATTGCCCGGAGCAGCTGCACGGAGTCCAGGTCAAAGACGCCCTTGGCCTCCTTATGGTCCCCGACCACCACCGCGTCGCCGGTGAGGCAGAGGACGTTGGTAATACCCCTGCTGTAAGCGAACATCAGGTCGGCCTGCAGGGCGAGCCGGTTGCGGTCCCGGCAGGTCATCTGCAGGATAGGTTCACCGCCCCGCTCTTTAACGGCAAGACAGCCGCCGAGGGAGGGAAACCGCATCACAGAGCTCTGGTGGTCGGTGACGTTCAACGCGTCCACCCTGTACTTGAGCAGGTCAATATGGTGGAGCATCTTCTCAATGTTTGTTCCCTTGGGCGGGCCGATCTCGCAAGTGACCACGAACTTTCCGGAGTTCAGGGCCTGCTTGAACTTCGATTCCATCATTCTCGCTCCCTTTAAAATGCAAGGTTTCTGCAGCGGCCCTGGGCAAACCGGCTTGCGCCAAATTCCTGCGCTGACCGCACTATCGCTCGTCACCGGCTCTCCGCCCGGCACCGCGCAAACTCGGCGTCCCTGCCTCGGTTGCGCTTGCCGGCATCCGTGCCGGCATCCGGACTCCGAGCCGTCGCCTCGCCAAGTGCGGTTCGCAGCTCGTCATATGGCGCGGCTCCGGTCTTGCCGCAGGTCCTACACACATTTTCATTCCCGATGGCGCGACTTTATCGTCGTGAACGACTCCTCACTCATCCCAGTTTGAAGGTCTTTGGTCTAAGCGCGACCTGGTAGTTCTTCGGGGGGTGATACTTCCGCATCAGGTCGAGTCTTCCCTGGATTTTCAGCCGCTGGTAGATAAGGGCCCAGGCGCAGTCCTTTTCCTTGTCCACCTCGCACTTGCCTTCATTGGTGCCGCCGCAGGGGCCGTTCAACAGGCCCTTGTTGCAGGCGGTCAGCGGGCAGATTCCGGCGGTTTCGCCAAGCACGCACTGGCCGCACTGGGCGCAGACCTCCCGGAAGAAGCCGGGCTTTTCTTCCACGCCGATGAACAGGGTGTCCAGGGCGGGAACGACCGGTTTGTTGGTGTACAGGCTCACCCGGTGCACTCCCATGGCACAGGCCATTACCAGGATACACCCCGCGTTGCGGATGGAGCGTTCGTTTTCCTTCATGGTCACCGCGGTCATCTCGTCGCAGGCCGTCGGGATGACCGCCCAGCCGGTGACGGTCTTTTCCAGTTTTTCAAGACTTTCCTGCATCGCGAGTACCTGGTCTCTGCCCCCGGTTTGCGTCATGGTGGCGCAGGTGCCGCACCCTATAATGTACACGCGATTGTAACGCTGAAGCTTCTGCCTGATCTCTTCGAAAGGTTTCTGTTTCGTAATCGTTTTCATGCTGATCCCCCCTAAGTGCCTTCGGCTGTGGGTCTGGGCGGAACTACTTGCGGAGGGGCCTCCGCGGCAGCCGCTGCCACTTGCTGGCCGGACACTTCTTCTCTTTTATATGCACCTCGTATTCGTCCCGGAAGTAGTGGAGCGTGGAAAGCACAGGGTTGGGACAGGTCTGTCCCAGACCGCAGAGCGAGGTCTCTTTGACTGTTCTGGCCAGGGTGAACAAGGTGTCGATATCGCCTTCCCGCCCCTTGCCCTGGGTGATCCGGGTCAGGATTTCCAGCATTTGCTTGGTTCCCAGACGGCACGGGGCGCACTTGCCGCATGATTCCGCCTGGGTGAAACTCAAGAAGTACCGTGCTACCTCCACCATGCAGGTGTCCTCGTCCATCACCACCATGCCCCCGGAACCCATGATCGAACCCACCATCGTCAGGGTTTCGTAATCCACGGGGGTATGCGGGATCCGGGCAGGGATGCACCCGCCTGAGGGACCGCCTGTCTGCACCGCCTTCAAGCGCTTGCGGTTTAGGATGCCGCCCCCGATGTCGAAGATGATCGTGGAAAGGGAGGTGCCCATCGGCACTTCTACCAGCCCGCTGTTGGCGATGTTGCCGCTGAGGGCGAGGACTGTGGTTCCCTTGCTCTTCTCGCTGCCGATACTGGCGAACCAGTCTGCCCCCCGCTCGATAATGACCGGTACGGAGGCCAGGGTCTTGACGTTGTTGATCGTGGTGGGTCTTCCCTCCAGCCCGGACTGGACGGGGTACGGGGGCCGCGGCCGGGGCATGCCCCGGCGGCTCTCGATAGAGGCGATGAGCGCGGTTTCTTCCCCGCAAACGAAGGCTCCGGCGCCTTCCTTCATCTGCACCTCGAAGTTAAACCCCGAGCCGAGGATGTCTTTTCCCAGGAACCCCCTGGCCCTGGCCTGTTCCAGAGCCACCCGGATTCGCTTGACCGCCAGGGGGTACTCGGCGCGGACGTAGACAAAGCCTTCGTCGGCACCAATGGCGTACCCGGCGATGATCAGACCCTCAATGACCGCGTGCGGATCCGCTTCCAGCACAGAGCGGTCCATGAAAGCTCCGGGGTCGCCCTCGTCGGCGTTACAGATCACGTATTTCTTGTCGGCGCAAACATTGCGGCCGAATTCCCACTTCCGCCCCGTGGGGAAGCCGGCACCGCCCCTCCCGCGGAGTCCGGACTTCTTTACTTCTTCAATGACCTGCTCCGGGGTCATTTCCAGGAGGACTTTTCGCAGCGCCTGGTAGCCGCCGTTCGCGATGTAGTGGTCGATCTTCTCCGGGTTGATCCGGCCGCAGTTGCGCAGGATGATCCGCTGCTGTTTCTTGTAAAAGTTGATCTCGTGGTAGCGGGGCACCGCCTGCCGGCTCACCGGATCCCGGTAAAAAAGCCGTTCCACCGGCTTGCCCTGCCGCAGGTGCGCATCCACAATCTCGCGTGCGTCTGCTACGCCCACGTGGGTGTAGAAAATACCTTCCGGTTCCACAACCACAAGGCCCCCTTGTTCGCAGAAGCCGTGGCAGCCGGTAAAGTCAACCTCCACATCCGTCAGGCCCAGCCTGGCTACTTCCGCCCGGAGTTCTTCGTACACCGTCCCGGAACCCCTCGAAAGGCACCCTGTTCCCTGACAGACAAAAATGGTCCGCTTTCCTTCCACCTGTGCTTCACCCTTGCCTGATAATACTGCTCACTCTTCGCGGCTTGGAAGCGTTGCCGTATAACGGGCCAGCAACTCCTCCATCTTTTCGGTACTCATCTGGCCGTGGACCTGGTCGCCGATGACCACGTTGGGAGCCAGCGCGCAAACGCCGATGCAGGCTACGGT
>JASEJH010000103.1:2967-6004 GCA_030016455.1 Thermoanaerobacteraceae bacterium | reverse complement strand
CCGGGTTTTAATGTTCTCGCGGATCCGGTCGAAGATGATGATCGTGTCGTTGATTGAGTAACCAAGCACGGTCAGGATCGCCGCGATGAAGGCGCTGTCGATCTCGATCTGAAAAAGGGAGAAGATCCCGAGGGTCACCAGGCCGTCGTGCACGAGGGCCACCACGGCTGCCACGCCCTGTTTGAACTCGAACCGGATGGTGATGTACAAAAGCATCAGCGCCGACGCCGCCACCAGCGCCAGCACTGCTTTCCGCGTCAGTTCCTTGCCGATTACCGGCCCGACTTTTTCGCTCCGGAGCACCGTAAGACCGCCCAAACGCTTGTCAAGTGCGTTAAGCAAATCTGTGCTTTCTTTTTCGTCCAGGGTCCGGGTGCGGATGAGAAAGGTCCGCGGCCCGCTTTTCTGGATCGGGCTTTTTTCCAGGTCGAAGTCGGCCAAAACCCGGCGTACCTCCCGGGTTTCCACCGCGCGGTCAAACTTGAGGTCCAGCAGGCTGCCGCCGGTGAAGTCGATCCCCAGGTTCAGGCCCCTGGTAAAAAGCGACACCAGCCCCGGGATGATCACCAGGAGCGACAGGGCATACCAGTACCGTCTGAGACGAATAAAATGCAACCGCCGCAAAGGCAATTCTCCTTTCTATGCGCCGAAGGCTTTCGGGTTTTTGATTAACCCCGTGCCGGCCACCAGGTGCAGGAGCCACCGCGTCATCGTGATCGCGGTGAACATACTGACCGCGACGCCGATGGCTAAGGTCACCGCGAACCCCTTGATCGGCCCGGTGCCGAAGTAGTAGAGGACGAGCGCCGCCAGCACCGTGGTCAGGTTCGCGTCGAAGATCGCCACGAACGCCCGTTTGAAGCCGTCGTCAATCCCGGTCCGCAGGGTTTTGCCGCTCCGGAGTTCTTCTTTCAGCCGCTCGAAAATGATGATGTTTGCGTCCACCGCTACCGCCAGGCTCAGGATGTAGCCTGCGATGCCTGGCAGGGTCATCGTTACCCCGAAGGCGATGAAGATGAAAAGCACCAGGAGGGCGTAAATCACAAGGCTGAAGTTGGCCACCAGGCCCGGCACCCGGTAGTAGAGAATCATAAAAAGCAGGATCGCCAGGAGGCCGATGGCGCCGGCTTTAAGCGACTTGTCCAGGGAATCGGCGCCCAGGGTCGGCCCGACGGTCCGTTTTTCCAGCACCTCGAGCTTCACCGGCAGTGCACCCGACTGCAGGAGCACCGCGATCCGGTGGGCTTCCTCCAGGGTGCTGTAGCCGGTAATCCGCGCCCGGCCGTTGGTGATGGGCTCCTGCACGGTGGGCTCCTGGATCATCTTCCCGTCCAGGTAGATGGCGATCTTCCGGCCCACGTTTTCCGTGGTGGCTTCGGCAAACTTCTTCGCCCCTACCGGATTGAAGGTCAGGTCCACCTCCGGCTGGTTTGACTGCGGGTCGAGCGACTCCCGCGCCTCTTTGAGGTCGCGGCCGGTAACGATCACTTCGCCCCCTTCGGTTTTGAACTCGAGGTAGGCGGTCTTGATCAATGTCCCGACCACTTCCTCCGGATCCTTCACCCCGGCGATCTCCACGATTACCCGCCGCGAGCCCTGCTGCTGGATGACCGGCTCGGTAACCCCGAACCGGTTAATCCGTTCCTCCAGGATGCCGATGACCCGTTTCATCGCTTCGGGAGTCACCTTGGCTTCCGGGGTGTCCACTGCCTGGAGTACCACATGGACGCCGCCCTTTAGGTCGAGTCCCAGACGCACGTATTTCGTTACCGGCAGCCAGTCAATACCCTTTACCGGCGGCTTCAGGGCAAACCAGCCCACCAGACCCACCGCCAGCACAACCAGAAGCAGTTTCAATACATTGTCCGAACGCAACCGCACTTCACCTCTTTTAAGCTCGGCAATCGCTACAAGAGCTTTGCTCCGTTAATCATCAGCTCGAAGTCGGCCTTTAAGAAGTTGGCCGCCCGGCGGCAGAGGGCCATCCGGCTGAGAAAAATCTCGAAATATTCCATCACCGGGCAGATTTCGATGTCGATCGTCAACTCGAGCGTAATCAACCGCCGTTCCTCGTTGACCCATAGGAAGGAATGCTCCGCAGCATAATTCACCCGGTCGTGGATGTCAAAGGTGGCAAGATTGGGATTGCGGACACGCGAGCGGTGGACATCCGACTTGTCGGCCAGAATGAGGGCCGCCGCCACGTTGTTTACCGGGTGCCCGTATTCCTCCTCGTGGTTGGCGATGGCGGAAATGACCGTGGCGACTTCTTCGGGGGGCATCCCCATGTCGGTCAGGATCTGGTAGGCGATAATCGCTCCGGAAACGCCGTGGTTGTTCCGGCTCATGACGTTGCCGATGTCGTGCAGATAACCGGCGATAGCTCCCAACTCTGCCTCCCGCGCCGAAAACCCCAGCCGCTCCAGAATGTTTCTGGCGATACTGGCCACCAGGTTCACGTGGCGAAAGCTGTGCTCCGTAAAACCCATTTCGCCAAGAAACTGGTTGCCTTTCTTGATGAAGGTCTCGATGACCACGTTTTTCTTGACGTCCTGGAGCGTAACCAACCCCTGTTTCTCCCTTTATTCGTTTTCCTGCTCTTCACCCTGTCTGGTCACCTGGGCGATGGCCTGCTTCAGCACTTCGATGCGGACGTTGTCGGCCACGCGCAGGATGGCCGTGTCGTCCTTCAGCTTGACGATGGTGCCGAAGATGCCGCCCACCGTGACCACCCGGTCGTTCACCTTCAATCCCCGGATCATTTCCAGGTGCTTCTTTTGCCGCACCTGCTGCGGCCGGATCAGGAAGAAGTAAAGCAGGGCGAAAAGACCGATTATGTACAGGAAAGAAACCATCTCCGAACTCACGCTCGTTATTCCCCCCTCTCTCACTCTCCAAGTCTATTTCGTTGCCGGCATGAGAAATCCTTTCGCCCGGGGAAATTTTATGCCGGGGTCAGCCCGGTAACCCTTGTTGCGCCTCGGGCCCCCCGGTTTTTGCCCGCCAGGCTTCTCTGAGCGCTGTGAACCTCCCCTCC
>JASEJH010000103.1:0-2957 GCA_030016455.1 Thermoanaerobacteraceae bacterium | reverse complement strand
CTGCAAAAGGAAATGGAGGTTGTGGATGGTGAGAAGGCGCACCCCCAGGATTTCGCCCGCCCGCACCAGGTGGTGGATGTACGCCCGGGTAAAGTTCCGGCAGGTGTAACAGCCGCAATCCTCCGCCAGGGGACCGAAGTCCCGGGCGTGGGAGGCGTTGCGCATGTTGAGCCGGCCTCCGGGGATCAGAGCACCTCCGTGCCTACCCAGGCGGGTCGGCAGGACGCAGTCGAACATGTCCACGCCCCGGGCTACCGCCTCCAGGATGTCTTCCGGCGTGCCGACGCCCATCAGGTACCTGGGCTTCCCTGGGGGCAGCAGCGGTACCGTCCAGTCGAGCACGGTGTACATCAGCTCCCTGGGCTCGCCGACGCTCAAGCCCCCGACGGCGTACCCCGGGAAGTCAAGCGCCACGAGTTCCCGGGCGCTTTCTTCCCGCAGATCCCGGTAGACGCCTCCCTGGACAATGCCGAAAAGGACCTGGCCGGGTTTTTGTACAGCGAGGGACCGTTCGGCCCATTCGGTGGTCCGCCTTACAGCCGACCGGGCCTCCTCCCGGGTGCACGGGTAGGGCGGGCACTCGTCGAGAACCATTGCGATGTCCGAGCCCAGCGCCTCCTGAATCCCCACCACTTTTTCGGGGGTGAAAAGGTGTTCCGAACCGTCAAGGTGCGAGCGGAAGACGACCCCTTCCGGCGTGAACCGGCGCAGCGGCGCCAGGCTGAAAACCTGGTAGCCGCCACTGTCGGTGAGGATGGGCCCGGCCCAGTGCATGAAGCGGTGCAGCCCGCCAGCTTCCCGAATGATCTCCTCTCCGGGCCGGAGGTACAGGTGATAGGTATTGCCCAGGACCATTTGGGCGCCGAGCGCCACGAGTTCGTCCGGCGTCATCGCCTTGACGGTTCCCTGGGTCCCCACCGGCATAAAAACGGGGGTGTCCACCACCCCGTGGGGCGTGAACAGCCTGCCGCACCGCGCTGCACCGTCTTCTTTCACGATTTCGAACCGGAACATCATTTTCTCCCGCCGTCTTCCTATAGGTTTTTCTTTCCATTGGCTGCTTATACGCTGGTTTTATTCTCTTCGCCCGCCGGTTTTCTGTCAAGGCCGCGCCGGGTAAAAATCCGGGTTGATGCCGCACCGGGCTGTAAATGGTGGCGTTTTGGAAGCAGGGTGAGGGGGGTGTCCTTTGACGGTGTTACTCACTCACGGGGTTGCTGCCGGAGGGTCGGCCCCGAAGCTTAAAGCGTTTTGACTTGTTACCGCCTATTTGCCCTTCGCGCGGGCGGCTTCTACCAGGGCCTTCAAGTTCTGACGCTTCCGGTCGAAACCCTGCCAGACCTCGCCCCGGGCTTTAAGCCGTGACGGGAGGGTAGTGATGTTGAAGTCCTTCGGCTGCCAGTCCCGGCGTTCGAGTTCCCCCCAGTCAAGAGGCGTGGAGACCGGCGCGCCGGGCAAGGGCCGCACGCTGTAAGGGAAGGCCATCGTTTTGCCGTAGCCGTTTTGCAAGTAATCGAGGTAGACACGGGAGCCCCTTTTTTCGACCCCCCGCTCTGTCGTGGCCTTTGGGAAAACCCTGGCGACGAACTGTGCTACGTGGCCCATCGCCCGCGCGACTTCGTGGTGAGTGTATTCAGGCGCGACGGGAATGAAAATGTGCAGCCCTTCGGCGCCGGAGGTCTTGGGGTAGCCTTTCAGGCCGAACTTGGCAAGCGCCGCCCGCAGCAGGAGGGCGGCTTCCACAACCTGCGGGAAAGACGCGCCCGGCATCGGGTCGAGGTCGAGCACGGCGATGTCCGGTTTGTCAAGGGTCTCCCGGGTAGCGAGCCAGGCGTGCATCTCGATCGCCCCCTGCTGGACCACCCAGAGGAGCGTCGGTTTATCGTTGCAGAGGATGTAGTTAACCACCTTGCCCGCATCCCGGTGTTTGACCGGCACCGTCTCGACCCAATCCGGGGCGTAGTCCGGGCACTCTTTCTGGTAGAAGCTTTCACCCTCGATCCCGTCAGGAAAACGGTTGAGCACCAGCGGCCTGTCTTTAAGGTAGGGGAGAAGGTAGGGGGCAACGGTATCGTAGTACCTTAGCAGGTCCCCCTTGGTGAACCCCTCCGGCCAGAAGCGCTTCTCCAGGTTTTTAAGCTCCAGCACTTTTCCTTCAACTACCACCTTGGGCATCCGTAGACCTTTCCCGAAAATGCAAGGTTTCTGCAGCAGCGACTTTAGGCAGACCGGCTCGCGCCAGATTCCTGCGCCAAACAGTCGTCGGTCGTCAGACGTCAGTCGTCAGGTTTGGTTTCTTGGAATTCGCTATGCAAATCCCCTCCGGTTTTTCTGACGTCCGACTTCTGACTTCTGACATCCGAAATGGTGGCGACGATGAATCGTCGTGAACGACTCTTCCCTGAAAAAATAACTCCTATTGCGGCCAGGTGCACTCCCGCGGGCGCTTGTCCGGTCGCAGGGCTCGGAAGACGGGGTGCCGCAGGTAACCCTCTCTGGTCACCTCGGTAAAGTCCACCGTGCAGACGAGGACCGGTTCGACCCACTGGGCCTCGTCCCGCCGGTGGGCCGGCGGCAGCTCGAAAACGGGCCGGTTTCTAACTGCGCCGGCGAGCAGGGCCAGAAGTTCCCGGGCGGTGCCGGCATCAAAGCCGGTGCCCACCTTTCCGGCGAAAGTGAGTTTTCCGTTCCGGTAGCCGCCCAGGATCAGCGCTCCCAGTCGCCGCGCGCCGCCGCCCGGCTCCCAGCCGCAGATGACCAGGTCTGCGGTTTTCCACGCCCGGATCTTCTTCCAGAAGGGTGAGCGCCGTCCGGGAAGGTAGGGGCTGTCGCGCCGTTTGGCGATCATTCCCTCCAGGCCTTTCGCCCTGCAGGCGGCAAAAAACGCCTCGCCCTCTTCCGGGACGTAATCGGCTACCACCACCTCCGGCCCGGGCCGGACGAGTTCTTGCAGGAGC
>JASEJH010000102.1 GCA_030016455.1 Thermoanaerobacteraceae bacterium | reverse complement strand
GTCGCGGCAGGCGAGGTTATCGCCACGGTCGGGAATACCGGGCATTCCACCGGGCCGCACCTTCATTTCGAGGTGCGGTTGCAGGGAGTGCCCTGCGACCCGGCGGCGTTTCTACCTTAAAAGGCCGGTTTTAGGAGTCAGAAGCCAGAATACAGAAGTCAGAAGTCAGAATACAGAATTCAGAATCAGAAGAAGAGGAATTTCAAATTCTTCCTCTTCCCTTCTGGCTTTTGGCTCCTGAATTCTGAATTCTTGGCCTATTCTGGCTCCTGCCTCCTGATTACTGAGACGGCTGTTTCCGATGGGTGAGGGCGAGTCGCGCCGGGTCCGGGTCGAAATACTTCCGGCTGAACTCTTTGATAAAACGATCATTCACGACATATCCGGCATCCAGGGTAGCGTCAATAGTAACCCAGCGTCCGTTAATCAGGACCTCGTTCCAGGCGTGGTTCGGCTCTGCCGGCCAGGGCTCGTTTTTGCGGCGGGCATAACCGCGGACGACGACCGCCGGGATCCCGTTGGCCCGGCAGAGGGCGGCCATCAGCCGGCTGAAGTGCTCACAGACCCCGCTGCGGGAGCGCAGCACCGCCGAGGCGCGTTTCTGGGGGATCCATTGTTGCCGTGAGGCCGCAACATCGTAAGTGATGTTTTCGGCTATCCAGTCGTGGATGGCGGTAACCGTGGTCAGCACGTCGTCCCGTTTGAGCTGGCGGGCAAGCGCCAGAATCTCGGGGTGGTGCCAGTCAATCCAGTCCACCGGTGCCAGGGTCCGGAGGTCCTGCCGGCCGACGTTGCGTACTTTGAAACCGGCCAGACCGGCCAGTTCGTTCCCTTTAGGCGGGTTGCAGATAGTGACGGTGTACTCCCCGGGTCCAAAGGGCAGCCAGACCTGGCCGGTAAAGGTACCGTTTTCGACGTCCAGCGGCTGGTCGCTGCGTTCGGTTCCCTTTTCTACGACCGCCACCACTTCCGTGGCGCCGTTCTGGATTGTTCCCTGGAGGTTGACCCTGGTATCGGCTTCCACGTAACCTGCCGCCGGCTGGGTAAGCTTGATTCCGGCCCGGACCCCGTCCCGGTAAAGGATAATTGTGCTCTTGGTGAGGGGCCGGGTCTGGCCCGGGAGGTGCAGCAGGTCTTCGCTCAGGTAGACGGTGCCGGTTACCGGTTCCCAAGCCACGTAAACGCCCAGCGTTTCGCTGAGAAAGCGGAGCGGTACCAGCGTGCGCCCGCCGGACAACCGGGGTGGGGCTTCAAGGAGGACCGTGCGGTCGCCGACCTGTGCCCAGGGGGTGTCCGGGGCAAGGGTAACGGTTACGCCTTTTTTTCCGGTCACCGTTACCTGCCTGGTGGCCGGTTCATAATATACCGCCGCGCTCAGTGCTTCGGCTGCCGCCCGCAGGGGGGCCAGTACGCGCCCGTTTTCTATCGCCGGCGGCACATCAAGCTCAAGCTGGCGGCCGTTCACCACAAGCCGGGGGCCGGCCCGCGACGCCGAACCTGCCATAACCGGGCCGGCGAGCAGCAGGTTCAGGATCAACAAGAGCCAGCAGAAAAACCGCCTGGAGAACAAGCGTTTTCCCCCGTTCATGGTCTTTCAATCTGTTATTTCGGCGGCCGGTTGGGGGTTTTGAGGGTCACGCAGCGGTCTTCTAAAGACCGGCTCAGAACTCCGGCGCCCAGGTCAAAAGCGGTACCTCGAACGGGTCCGCCAGGTCGGGGTGCGTGGGCCGGACGCGGACGGTGAAGCCAAGCGCTCCCTGGGTTAAGGCCAGGGTTCCGGTGTACCGGTAAGTGTTCTCCCCCAGGGACTCCGCCAGCGCCAGCGGGAAACCTTCCGGCTCGACCAGGAAGCGGTCCTTTACTTTTCCGAGGTAAACTTCCACCGCCACGTCCCGGGGCTGAATCGGACCGAGTTTCACCACCGCGGTGACGTCAAGGGTATCGCCGGCCGTCGGAATCGGGGGTCTGTCCGCCGTTACCTTTAGAATCTCGACCGCCGGCCAGTTCTGGACGACGTACCGCTTGAAGTCGGAGAGCCGCCGCGCAGCCTCGAAATTGTTTTCGATAAAGTAGGTGCTTCGTTCCATCAACGGCACATAGAACCGGCTGGCGTACTCCTTGACCATGCGGCCGGTGTTGAAAAGGTGGGGCACGGAGCGCCAGCCGTTCTTAATGATTTCAATCCAATCCCGCGGAACGCCGTGCGTGCGGCGGTAGTAAGCCGGCACCACCACGTCTTCGAGGACTTCGTAAAGCGCCAGGCTGTCGTAGTAGTCCTGAAGTTCCTCGTCGGGGAATACCTCGCCCCGGCCGATGGCGAAGCCGTTTTCGCCGTTGTAAGCCTCCGGCCACCACCCGTCGAGGATGCTCAGGTGCACGGTGCCGTTGAGTACCGCCTTCTGCCCGCTGGTGCCGCTGGCCTCCAGCGGCCGCCGCGGCGTGTTGAGCCACACATCGGCCCCCTGAACGAGGCAGCGTGCCGTTTGGATGTCGTACTCTTCAACAAAGATGATCTTTCCCTTGAAGGGCTCTGTCTGCCCGAGGTCATAGATCTGCTTGATGATTTCCTGGCCGCCGCGGTCGGCGGGATGGGCCTTGCCGGCGAAAATGAACTGCACCGGCTGCTCCGGATCATTCACCAAGCGGGCGAGCCGTTCTTTGTCGCGCAGCAGCAGGTTGGCGCGCTTGTAAGTGGCGAAGCGGCGCGCGAAAACCACGGTTAAAACATCCGGCGGGAGGTAGGTTTCGATTTCCTCCTGCTGGGTCGGCGAAGCATAGTACCGCTGGCGCTGCTGCAAGAGGCGGGCGCGGCACCGGTCGATCATTTTTGCCTTCAGCTCTTTGCGTACGCTCCAGATCTCGGCGGCGGACATCTGGGCAATTTTTTCCCAGGCTGCGGGGTCGTTTTGGGGTGTGCGCCAGCTGCTTCCGGCGAGGCGGTTGAATCGTTCCACCCATTCCGGCGCCAGCCAGGTTTCAATGTGCACCCCGTTGGTCACGGTTTTGACCGGGATTTCGTGGGCCGGGATGCCGGGATAAACGTGGGAAAACATCCTTCTGGTCGTTTCGCCGTGAAGCCGGCTCACGGCGTTTGTATAGGCGGCGTGTTTGTGCGCGAGCAGCGTCATGTTAAAGCCGTTGCGGCCCGGGTCGTAAGCGGGGCCGAGAAAAGACTCCCAGTTGAGGCCGGACTCCGGACAGCACCGATCGAGGTAACAGGAAAGCAGTCCCGCCTGGAAGATATCGTGTCCGGCAGGCACGGGCGTGTGCGTGGTGAAAATGGTGGAGGCCCGCACCACCTCCCGCGCCGTTTCCAGGTCCAGCCCCTGGGAGACCAGTTCGCGCATCCGTTCGAGAACGGAAAAAGCAGCGTGTCCCTCGTTAATGTGCCAGACGGCGGGCGTGATCCCCAGTGTCCTCAGCGCCCGGACGCCGCCGATCCCCAGGAGTACTTCCTGGACGAGGCGCATTTCGTGGTCACCGCCGTAAAGGCTTCCCGTAAGCTGCCGGTCCTCTACCCGGTTGCGGGTGGTGTCCGAATCCAGGAGGTAGAGGCGCACCCTGCCGATCCTGGCTTCCCAGATTCTTAAGAAAACCGTCCAGCACAGGGTCTGGCTGGAGAGTTCCACCGGCACTTCGAGTTCCCGCCCGTCGCTGCCGGTAACCGGTGAAATGGGCATTTTATGAAAGTTTAGCAGGGGGTAGCGTGCTTCCTGCCAGCCTTCCGGATTGATCTCCTGGTTGAAGTAGCCGAACTTGTACAGCAGCCCGACCGCCACCAGCGGCAGGCCGAGGTCGCTTGCCGCCTTCAAGTGGTCGCCCGCCAGGAGTCCCAGGCCCCCCGAGTAAATCGGCAGGCACTCGTGGATGCCGAACTCGGCCGACAGATAGGCGATGACCCGGTCCTGTTTGTCCGGAAAGGTCCGGCTGAACCAGGTCGGTTGGCTGAGGTAATCTTCAAACCGCCGGCGGTATTCTTCATAAATCTCCAGGTATTCCGGGTTTTGGGCGGCAGCGGTGAGTTTTTCCTGGGGCAGCGTCAGCAGGAGCGCTACCGGGTTATGGTGCAGGTTTTCCCACAGCTCTTCGTCCAGCCAGCGAAAAACGGCGTCTGCCCCCGGTTCCCAGGACCACCAGAAATTCTTGGCCATGGCCGGCAGCGCGTCAATGGCAGGCGGCAGCGGCGGCAAAACGGTCAGCGCACGGAAAAAGTACATCCCTGCATCTCCTAATTCGACAAATTTCTATCGTAGATCTTCGCTGACCGCAGGGGGAATCCTCCTCACGCTCCTAAATTTTTCAGTTTCGGAGCGGACTTATTCCCATTAGTCCCCGGTTGCCTGGGCGGATAAAGCGTGCTATCCTTAATACCGAAAAATTAGTTTAGAAGAACTTTTTTGGGCGGCAATAATATTAGTTTTAAAACACCGCTTCGTTCGGGGAGCGATGATCGGCATGCAGATGAAACTCTCGCCAAACGACCTTGACTTTCTGGTCCGTACCGTGGCCACCCGCCGCCGGGATTACGACAACATCACGGAGATCGTGCGGGATAAGCCGGATTTGCTTGAGATAATGCTTGACGACCCTAAGCTGTTCCAGCGGGTGATGGACGAGGAGGAGGCATTCCTGAAGATCTCGCCCTACCTTCTGTTTGAGATCCTGTTGCGCCAAGCCAGGCGGGAGTTGCAGGCCAGGACGTACACCTACGAGAAAACCGCCATCAACAAGAAAGTGCCTGTGTTCGACGGGTTACAGGTCGGGGACTTACTTGCCAGCAGCGCGGTCAGGGCCTACCTGGCCGAGATGCTTGCCTCCTTCACCAGAACGCACGCCGCCACCGTCTACTACCGGGCGGGAAGCAGATTATACCGGCGCCGCTACTCGGACATGAGCATTGACGACCTTTACGACCTGGCGCAGGTGGTCGACGCTGAATACCGCTTTCCTTTATACAGGCGGATCGGCGACGTTTGCCTGTTTCTGACGGCTATTTTCCCCGACTATATCGAGCAGGCGCTCCGCTACCCCTTCACCAGGGCGCGGCGTCCGGTTCTGTTTTCGCGCAAGCAGCGGGACCTTGAGGACTACATGGAAGAAGGGCGCAAGTACTACCGCCTGGCGGCCGAAGACCGGAAGGTGAGCCGGCCGGAACTGCGTGCGGTGTTGCAGACCCTGGCGGAAAGCTTTCCCCTGGCCCGGAAGCCCCTGATGCACATCGCCGACCGGTACCTGTGTTTCAAGCGGTTCGATTTGTTCTCCGCGTAGTGGTCTTGACCCGCTGCGGCGTCGTGAATTCAGCTCGGGGCTGCCCGTCCGGCGGCCCCGGCCGTTTCAGGCGCTGAACTTGCCCAGGCGTCCGGCGTGGGCCAGCAGGAAGTTCATGGTGTAAAGAAGCGGGAAGTGCCCCAGGGTTCCGGCGGCGCAGGCGTACTCGTTGAAACCGGCGGCGTCGCGGGTGGGACGCACCCAGCGCGAGTGCAGGAGAAAGGGCACCGGGTGCCAGCTGTGCCCCTTGTAAACGGCAGGGGTGCTGTGGTCCCCGGTGACGGCCAGCGCGGCAGGGCCGAGTTCCAGCAGCGCCGGGAGGCGCCGGTCGAACTCCTCGATCACCCTGATCTTGCCTTCCGCATCCCCGTCCTCCCCCCGGGAGTCGGTGGCCTTGACGTGGAAAAAGAAGAAATCGTATTGCTCCCAGTGCGCCTTCAAAGTCTCGACTTCGGCGGCGATGGATTCGCCCGGCACCGGCAAGAGGTCCATGCCCACCAGGGAGGCCAGACCCCGGTACATCGGGTAAACCGCCACCGCCCCTGCGCGAACCTTGAAACGCTCAGAAAAAAGTGTGAGTCTGGGCTGCCGGGAAAAGCCGCGCAGGAGCGCGAAGTTCGTGGCCGGCTCATCCCGGAGCAGGGCGGCGATTCGTTCGAGCAGCTTTGCGGCGACGGCCGCGGTGCGCCCGGCTTCCGGAGCCAGCGGCCGGGGCGCAAGCGGCGGCACCTCCACCGCCTGCGGGTCGGTGTCGGCCACGCGCTCGTCCAGCCCCTCGCCGCGAAAAACGACCACGAA
>JASEJH010000101.1 GCA_030016455.1 Thermoanaerobacteraceae bacterium | reverse complement strand
CAAGAAAACAGTCAGGGAGATTGCGAGGCGAAAGAATGCGGTCCCGGGTTAGAGCCTCGAAACCGCCGGACTTTACCTTGTTTTTAACGGTGCTGATTCTGCTGAGCATCGGGGTGGTTATGGTTTTCAGCGCCAGCCAGTACGCAGCCTTGGTGCGTTTCAACGATGCGTTTTATTTCTTCAAGCGGCAGTTCATCTATGCAGGTTTGGGCCTGGCGGGGATGTTCTTTTTCCTGAACTACGATTACCGCAATTTCAGACGCCTGGCGATTCCTTTGCTGTGTCTCTCCTTCCTGTTTCTCGTGCTGGTCCTCTTGCCGGGTGTGGGATTCACCTCGCACGGGGCGCAGCGGTGGATTAATCTCGGTCCGGTTACTTTCCAACCGTCGGAAGTAGTGAAGTTCGGGATCGTGGTTTTCACGGCTTTCGGTTTAAGCCAGATGCAGCCGGGGGTAAGACATTTTCGAGAGATCATCCCCTTCCTGGGTGTTACGGGCCTGGCGGCCGTCCTGATCCTGCTCCAGCCCGATTTGGGGACAGCGGTAGCCCTGACCGGAACGGTCTTCATCATGCTTTTCTGCGCTGGCACGTCGCTGGCGACGCTCTCCCTGGTCGGGATGGGGGGTCTCGCAGCCGTGAGCGTGGCCATCTGTTTCGAACCCTATCGCCTGCAGCGGTTCCTGGCCTTTCTCGATCCCTGGAAGGACCCCCAGGGAAGTGGCTTTCACATTATCCAGTCGCTTTATGCCATCGGTTCGGGCGGGCTTTTCGGCATGGGTCTGGGGCAGGGAAAACAGAAATTCCTCTACCTGCCCGAGCAGCACACGGACTTCATTTTCGCGGTGATTGCGGAAGAGCTGGGTTTCATCGGCGCCACGCTGGTGATCGTGCTGTTCCTGGTTTTTATCTGGCGGGGGTTGCGGATCGCCCTTTACGCGCCCGACACCTTCGCCAGTCTGCTGGCTACCGGGATCACGGCCGGAGTCGGGCTGCAGGCGCTGATCAACATCGGGGTGGTGACGGGGACACTGCCGGTTACTGGTATCCCGTTGCCGTTTATCAGTTCGGGCGGTACCGCACTGGTCTTCACGCTTGCCGCGGTAGGGGTGCTTTTGAACATCTCCCGTTTCGTGACGAGGTGAAGCGATGCGGCGGCTGCGGTTTATGGTAACGGGTGGGGGAACCGGCGGTCACATCTACCCGGCTTTGGCGGTTGCCCAGGGTTTGGGACGGCGGTTTCCGGAGTGCGAAGTGCTTTACGTCGGGACGGCGGGGGGGCTGGAAGCAGACATTGTGCCCAGAACCGGGCTACCGTTTGCGACCGTCCGTGCCGCCGGGTTAAAAAGGCGGCTGACGCTGCAAAACCTCCGGGCAATGGCGCTGGCGTTTCAGGGCGTGGGGCAGGCCCTGCGCCTGGTGCGGGATTTCAAGCCGGTCGTGGTGGTGGGGACCGGCGGCTACGTTTCGGGCCCGGTGCTTCTGGCAGCGCGGCTGTGCCGGATACCGACTCTGATTCACGAGCAAAATGCTTTTCCAGGGCTCACCAACAGGCTTTTTGCACGGTGGGCGGGTTGCGTGGCTTTGACCTTTCCCGAAGCGGTCCGCTACCTGCCGCGCGGCGCCAGGGTGAAGGTAACCGGCCTGCCGGTCAGGGAGGAAGTGTTGCGTGCCAACCGCGAAGAGGCCCGGGCGCGTTTGGGGGTCGAAGCCGGACAAACGGTGCTGCTTTCTTTCGGCGGCAGCAGGGGGGCGGAGCGGCTCAACCGGGCGGTGGCAGGAGTCATACGGGTTTTCGGCGGGCGGCCGGATATCCGAATCTACCATGCTACGGGGACCGCGGGCTACGAGGACTTTCTCGGACTTTTGGATACGTCCGGTATAGACCTGTTTGGCATAGGGAACATTACCATCAAACCGTATTTTTACCAGATGGCCGACTACCTGGCGGCCGCCGACCTGGTGGTTTGCCGGGCGGGGGCGGCAACCATCGCGGAGCTGACCTGCGTGGGCCGGCCGGCGATTCTCGTCCCGTACCCGTATGCTGCGGCCAACCACCAGGAGTTCAACGCGCGGGCACTGGAGGAGAAAGGGGCGGCAGTAGTGGTTCCGGACGCCGAGCTTACCGAGGACCGGCTTCTTCGTGAGGTGAACCGGCTGCTCGCGGCGCCGGCGGAACTGCGCCTGATGGCGGAAAGAAGCGCCCGGCTGGGGAGGCCCGACGCGCTGGAGCGGATCCTGGTTTGCATCGAAAATCTTGCCGGCCTGTAACCAGTCGTCGGTCGCCAGGCGTCAGTGGTCGGTCCTGTTTTGCAGCGGTCTCCTAGAAACGACGGCAGTTGCCAGAGCAGCCCGGCACTCAACTGAGGGGGACGGTGACAGTTACCACAATAAGGTGGAAGTTTTGAAGGGGCCTTCAACATTAGTGGTTAAAAGGGCCGGTTCTTGAGTTGAGTGCGGGGTGGATTCTGGCTTCTGTCCCGAGGGGACAAGTCCCGTGGCAGTTTGGGTTATGACTGCATAAAATACCGTGGCGGGCTGTTAAGGGGAGTAGCGAGCGGAATGGCGAATGAATTGCGACAACATGTCCACTTTGTGGGTATCGGGGGAGCCGGGATGAGTGCTCTGGCTGCGCTTCTCCTGTCCCGCGGGCACCGGGTGACCGGGTCCGACATCAAGGCTTCACCGGTAATCGAGCGGTTGAAAGCTAAAGGAGCGACCTGTTATCTGGGCCACGCGCCCGGACACCTGGGTGCGGCGGAGCTGGTAGTGGTTTCCTCCGCGATTAAAGCCGATAATCCGGAGGTGGTGGCGGCACGCGAACGGGGCATTTCTGTAATGCGGCGGGGGGAACTGCTGGCAGAGGTGATGCGCGGGTACCGCGGTATCGCGGTAGCGGGTGCGCACGGCAAGACCACGACCACGGCGATGGTGGCAGCAGTCCTGATTGCGGGAGGGTTGGACCCCACCGTTCTTGTAGGTGGGGAATGGCCGTTTTTGAACAGCAACTGCCGCTTCGGTAAGGGCCGGCTCTTTGTGACCGAGGCGGACGAAAGCGACGCCTCTTTTCTCCTGCTTTCGCCAGAGGTGGCGGTGGTGACGAACGTTGAAAACGATCACCTCGACTTTTACGGTACGACCGATGCTCTGGCGAAGGCCTTCCACGAGTTTGTGGAGCGGGTAGAGCCCGACGGCGCGGCGGTGCTCTGCCTCGACGATCCGTGGCTGAGGCAGTTGGCGGGTAAAAACGGCCTGCCGGTGGTCACCTACGGCCGGAACGGAGAAGCGGATTACGTCGTCGGCGATTTTGAGTTGCAGGGTCCGACTTCAGCGGCTACCCTGTATTACCGGGGTGAACCGCTGGGGCGGTTGGTTCTCCACCTTCCCGGCGCTTACAATCTGTTAAACGCTGCTTCCGCCGTTGCCGTCGGGCGCCATTTCGGGGTTCCGTTCACGGCTGCGAAGCAGGCCCTGGAAGCCTTCCGGAACGTGAAACGGCGCTTTGAGCTTTTGGGCGAGGTGAACGGAATTCGTGTGGTGGACGATTACGCGCACCATCCTACCGAGGTTGCGGCCACCATCAGCGCCGCGCGGCAGCTTAACCCGGCGCGGATTGTGGCCGTCTTTCAGCCGCACCGTTATACCAGAACGGCAATTCTGTTCGAGGAGTTCGGCCGTTCCTTCGCGGGTGCAGACGTGGTTGTGGTTGACGAAATTTACAGTGCGGGAGAAGCTCCGCTTCCCGGAGTCAGCGCCGAGCTGATCCGGGAGGCCATCAGGCGGCACGACGGGCACGAGGTCCTCAGCCTTCCAGGAAAAGGTACCGCCGCCTTTCTGAAGGAACTGGTAAAGCCCGGCGATCTCGTCCTGACGCTGGGCGCGGGAGATATTTACCAGGTGGGGCTTGAGCTTCTGGATTTACTGGGGGAAAGACAATGATGACCTGCCGGTTACCGCTTTCTTTAGTGAACAAGATCCAGGGAAGGGTTCGGTACGGCGAACCCTTGCGGAACCACACCACCTGGCAGATCGGCGGCCCGGCTGACGTGCTGGTGGAACCGGCGTCCCGCGAAGACCTCGCTACTATCCTGGCGTTTATCCGGCAGGAGGCATTACCGTTGGCGGTTATCGGAAACGGTTCCAATCTTTTAGTTAGCGACAACGGGTTCAGAGGGGTGGTGATCAAGATCGGGGAGGCGCTCGGGCGGGTCAATATCAACGGGGAAAGGATTTTCGCAGAAGCGGGGGCGAAGTTGGGCCGGGTCACGGCTGTGGCCCAGGCGGCCGGGTTGGGAGGGCTGGAGTTCGCCGTGGGCATACCGGCAACGCTCGGTGGCGCCGTCACCATGAACGCGGGGGCGAACGGAGCGGCGATGGCCGACGTGGTCGAAAAGGTAACGGTGGTTGATTACGAGGGAAACGAATGCGTTCTCGAGCATGCCGAGATAGGGTTCGGCTACCGCCGCAGCCGGTTGCAGGAACTAAAAGCCGTCGTGGTGGAAATCGTGCTCCACCTGACCCCCGATGACCCGCGGGAGATCAAACGCCGGAGTGAGGAGTACCTCCGCAGAAGAAAGGTGACCCAGCCTCTGGAGTACCCGAGCGCCGGCAGCGTTTTCAAAAACCCGCCGGGGGATGCCGCCGGCCGGTTGATTGAACTTGCGGGAGCAAAGGGCTTGCGGATTGGAGACGCGATGGTCTCCGAAAGGCACGCCAACTTTATCGTCAACCTCGGAAACGCCCGGGCCCGGGATGTGCTGGCGCTGATCGGGCGCGTCCGGGAAATGGTACAGGAAAAGTTCGGCGTGACGCTGGAGCTTGAGGTAAAAGTACTTGGTGAAAGCGGGGCGGATTGACTGGATGCGTTTTGTCCTCAAGGGGCCAAACCGCTTGCAAGGAAAAATCAGAGTGAGCGGGGCCAAGAATGCGGTTTTACCTATTTTGGCCGCCACCTTGCTGTGTGACGGAGAGAGCGTTATTGAAGGGGTACCGAGACTGCGGGACGTTGTCGTGATGTGCGAAGTGCTGCAGCATTTGGGGGCGGAGACCACATGGGCGGGGGAAACGATCAAAGTCAACACGGCCAATCTCAGACTGGAGGAAATCTCCGAGAAGTTGATGCGGCGGATGCGAGCCTCCTGTTTGGTTTTGGGGCCGCTGCTGGCACGCTTCGGGCATGTCAAAATATCCCAGCCCGGGGGCTGTAACATCGGTTCGCGGCCAATTGACCTTCACCTGAAGGGGTTACGGGCACTCGGGGCCCAGATCAGGGAGCGTTCGGGGTACATTATCGCGGAGGCCGGCAAGCTCACGGGCGCAGAAATTCACCTGGATGTGCCGAGTGTAGGGGCCACGGAAAACTTGATCATGGCGGCGGTTTTCGCCACGGGTACGACCGTCATCAGGAACGCAGCCAAGGAGCCTGAAATCGTCGACCTGCAAAACTTCCTCAACCAGGCCGGGGGCCAGATTCGCGGCGCCGGTACCCCGACCATCAAGATTGAAGGCGTGAAGAAGCTGTATGGACCGCAGGGTTACCAGGTGATACCGGACCGGATCGAAGCCGGGACCCACCTGATCGCTGCTGCCCTCACCGGCGGCGAGGTCGTCGTCACGAACGTCATTCCGGAGCACATCGAACCGCTGCTGGCAAAGCTGCGGGAGGCGGGCGTGGAGCTCGCGGTGGACGGCGATACCGTCACGGTATGGCGCGATAAGGAACTCAAAGCGGTCGACATCCGGACCATGCCCTATCCGGGATTCCCTACCGACCTCCAGGCGCCGATATGCGCTTTGCTTGCGGTAAGCCGGGGAACGAGTGTGGTGGCAGAAACTATTTTTGAAAACCGGTTCAAGCACATCCCCGAGTTGCGCCGGATGGGGGCTGATACCCGCGTCGAGGGCCACACGGTGGTGGTTCGCGGGGTTAAAAAGCTGAGCGGGGCGTACGTAGAAGCTCCTGACCTCCGGGGCGGGGCGGCACTTGTCCTGGCGGGCCTCGTGGCGGAAAACACCACGGTTGTGGAGAAGGTGGAACACATCGACCGGGGCTACGAAGCCCTGGAGAAAAAGTACCAGACCCTGGGCGCGGCAATTGA
>JASEJH010000100.1 GCA_030016455.1 Thermoanaerobacteraceae bacterium | reverse complement strand
CGGCAGGCGGAGGCAGTCGCCGGGGCCGCGGTCAGGTGCACCGGCCGCCGGCGAACCGACCTGACGGCCCGGATTGATGCGGTCGTAACGCACCGTTTCTGGGCTTTCCCGGTCATGGCCGGCGTCCTGGCGGCGGTCCTGTGGGTCACCATGTTCGGTGCAGAGCCCTTCACTGCCCTGCTGGAAAGTCTTTTCGGCACCGCCGGGCGCCGGCTGGAAACCTTCTTGCTGGCCGCGGGGGCGCCGGCGTGGCTCGAAGGGGCGCTGGTGGACGGGCTGGTGGTCGGCGTGGGGGCGGTGGTTTCGGTGATGCTGCCCACGATGACGATTTTCTTCATCCTGTTCGCCGTCCTGGAGGACGCGGGTTTCATCCCGCGGCTGGCCTTTAACCTGGACCGGCCGCTTAAAGCCGCCGGTCTCCAGGGTAAACACTGCGTCACCTGCCTGGTCGGGCTTGGGTGCAACATTCCCGGGGTGATGGCCTGCCGGATCATGAGCGGGAAGCACCGCCTGGTCGGGATCCTTACGAACAGCTTGGTTCCCTGCAACGGCCGGCTGGGGGTGATGCTGCCGCTGGCGCTTCTGTTCTTCGGCGGTAACGGGCCGTGGGTGCTGCTAATCCTCTTTATGATCAGCGGGGCTGCGGTGATGCTGTCCGGCCTGATTCTCAGCCGGCTGCTCCCCGGCGCGGACCCCGGTTTTGTACTGGAGCTGCCGCCGTACCGCCGCCCCCGGTTCGTGGCGCTCACCTTGCGGGTGGTCCGGGAGCGGGTGCTGCACGTCCTGGTGCGCGCGGTGGCGGTGGCCGCGCCGATGACCCTGGCCGTATGGTTTATGTCCAATTACCCCGGCGGTGGGGCTGAGTATACCGTCACCGGGCGACTGGCGGGCATTTTCGACCCGGTTGGACGGGTCGTCGGTCTGGACGGTGAAACGCTGGTCGCTCTGGCTTACGCGCTGCCGGCGAAGGAAATCGTGATCGGGGCGCTCGCCATCACCAGCGGTTTGAGCACCAGCCTGGCGGATTCCGGCCTCCTGGAGGGACACCTGGCTGCGGTCTGGTCTCCCGCGGTGGCGTTCAACTTCCTTTTGTTTTACATGCTTTACTCCCCCTGCGCTTATACCGCCTGTACAATTTACCGGGAAACCAGAAGCCTGCGCTACACGCTGACCGGTGTCCTGCTGCCGCTGGGCCTGGCGTTTCTCTTTACCTTTGTTGCTTACCGGGTTGAATTGTGGCTGGGGTGACCCGCAGCCGGGGGAATATTAAAGGGAGGTGCAAGCGGTGCTCACCGGGAGCATGGAGGATTATCTGGAAATGATTTACCAGTTGGCCCAGGAAAAAGGCATCGTCCGGGTGAGCGACTTGGCGGCGGCGCTTGGGGTGCGGCCATCTTCCGCAACCCGGATGGTGCGGAAGCTCTGCGCTCGGGGGCTGGTCCACTGCCGCAAGTACCGGGATATCACCCTCACCCCCGCGGGCGAGAAACTCGGGCGCTTTCTCCTGTGGCGGGACCGGTTACTCAAAGAGTTCCTTCTGGTGCTCGGCGTGGAAAACGGCGTGGCGGAACAGGTCGAGGGTATCGAACACTTCATTACTCCGGCCACAATGCGTTTCATCAGGGACCTGGTTGATTTCCTCCGGGAGCACCCCGGGTCTTGGGCAGCGTTTCGGTCTTACCGCAAGTGCCCCCGCTATCCGGATGATGTGGAGTTTTTGGGTTTTTGGTGAGGGATGTAAGGGGTATTTACTGGCAGGATTTATGGTTTGGATGTCGAAATGAAAAAGTATGCTTGAGAGTGGAGCGGACCAGGTTTTTGCTCTGGATATTGGTACCCGCACGGTTAACGGCATAATTGCCACCTACCGTGAAGGGTGGCTCGAGATTCTCGCCCAGGAAACGGCTGAGCATCAAGGGCGCGCAATGTATGACGGCCAAATTCACGATATTCCCCGGGTGGCGGGGGCGGTAGCTCAGGTGAAGGCCGCTCTGGAGACCAGGACGGGCTACCCGCTTTCCGGGGCCGCCATTGCCGCTGCCGGCCGCGCGCTTAAAACCTGGCGTGGTGGGGCAACGCTGGAGATTGATCCCCTGCGCGAGATTGACCCTGCGGTGGTGCGGGCGCTTGAGTTTGCCGCTTTGCGGCAGGCCCGCGAGGAGGTGCGCCAGCAGGGTCAAGGGGCGGGAGATTTTTACTGTGTCGGCCACGGCGTTCTTACTTACACCCTGGACGGGTTGGAACTCACTAGTTTGGTGGGACACCGCGGCAGGGTCATCGGTACGGAAGTCATCGCCACCTTTCTCCCGGCTTCCGTTGTAAACAGCCTTTTTAGTGTCCTGCGGCGGACGGGTCTTGAAGCAACCCACATTACACTCGAACCGATTGCCGCCCTTGAGGTAACCATTCCGGAAGAAATGCGGCTTTTAAACCTGGCGCTGGTTGACGTGGGCGCCGGAACGTCAGACATAGCCGTTACCAGAGACGGGGCGGTTATCGGTTACGGGATGGTGCCCCTTGCCGGTGATGAGGTAACGGAAGCAGTAGCCGAGGCGTGCGTGGTGGATTTTCACACCGCGGAGAAGATTAAACGGGCGCTGGGTACAGAGGAACGGGTAACCTTCAACGACATCCTTTACAACGAGGTAACCCTGCCGCGGGAAGAAATTCTGACGGCAATCGAGCCCGCAGTTGACCGCCTGGCGGCAGCGGTGTCCGAGACGATTAGGGAGCTTAACGGCGGGCGGCCGCCCAAATCGGTGCTCTGTGTCGGCGGTGGTTCGCAAACGCCGCTTTTTCTTTCCAGGCTCGCGGTGTACTTGGGACTGCCGGAAAACCGCGTGGGCATAAAAAAGCGGGCGCAGCTCGCCGGGATCCTGGCGCCGGCGGAAGACACCCTTGCCGGTCCCGAAGGGGTGACGGTGGCCGGTATCGCCTTAACGGCCTTAAAGAAAAAGGGCCAAAACCTCATTCGCGTGGAGGTTAACGGGAGGGAACACCGGGTTTTCAATCCCGGTGATTTACGGGTGGTAAACTGTCTTTCGCTCTTAGAATACGAACCGCGAACCCTCTTTGGGAAAAACGGCAGGGACCTGCGGTTTTTCCTCAACGGACAGGAGATGGTGGTTTACGGGGAACTGGCCCGTCCCGCAGCGGTGCGGGTAAACGGCGCGGAGGCGGACTTGCAAACACCCGTGAAGGACGGCGACCGGATTGAGGTTGTGCCGGCGCAGATAGGCCGGGATGCTGCGGCAAAGGTAGGAGATTTCTTGGGCGACGCTGTGCCGTTACGGGTTTTCCTGAACAGCCAGGAGGTTTCGCTGCCGCCGTTTTGCCGGCTGAACGACGCCCCGGCTGATCCGGAGACGGAACTTAAGGACGGTGACCGGCTCTGGATCGAGGGTCGCTACACGCTGGGGCAGTTGCTGGCCCTGAACGGTCTTGACCCCGGCGCGGTACACGTGACCGTTAATGGTAACCCGGCGCCCTTGGACTACCTTTTAAAGGCCGGTGACGCCGTAGCGATAACGGAAGGTGGGCCGCAGGAAGACTGCACTTCCCTGGCGGAAGCCGGAAACCGGTCCCTGGTTGCTGCTCCGCCGGTCGAAGAAACCGCACTGGCGGACGTAGTACGGGTAACGGTTAACGGGCAGGAGGTTGTTCTGTCGGGGCAGGCGACGCCGCTGTTTGTTGATGCCCTCCGGTATGTGGAGCTGGACCTCAGCAAGCCGCAGGGGAAGCTGAAGGTTTTACTTAACGGCCGGCCGGCGCAGTACACGGAGCGTTTAAAAAGCGGCGACGCGATCGAAATCCGCTGGGAGTAGTTCGCTTTAAGTGTTATGCGTACCCTTTGCCTAAAGAAATCGCCAGAGGCGATTTCCCATGAGTCTGGCTTCTGTTGTAGGGGGTTAAAGCTTTGGAAATCGGTCTGGTTGGCTTGCCGCTGGTGGGGAAAACCACCTTTTTTAATTTGCTCACCGGTGCGTCCCGGCCTACGGGTCTGACGGGCGAAACCAGGGTGCATACCGGCTCGGCGCCGGTTCCGGATAAGCGGCTTGATTTTCTGGCGGCTCTTTACCGCCGGGAGAAGATTGTTTATGCCCGGGTGGACTTCAAGGATATCCCCGGTTTAGACCCGCGCCAGGTAAATAAGGCGGCCGCCAGCCGTTTCTTGGAAGAGGTTCGGGGAGCCGATGCGCTTTGCTGTGTGGTACGCGCGTTTACCGCGGCGGAGATACCGGCTTACTTTGACGCTGTCTCACCCCTGCGAGAATTCCAGGAGATTTTAGCGGAGCTGCTGCTGGCGGACATTATGCTGGTGGAGCGGCGGCTCGAGCGTCTCCGGAGCGGGAGAAAGGTTTCCAAGGAAGCGGCGGCGGAAGTGGCGTTACTCGAGCGGTGCCTCGCGACGCTGAATAATGAAGAGCCGCTGGAAAAGGTCGCCCTTAGTCCGGAGGAGAAAGGCCTCTTTGCCGGTTACGGCTTTTTGACGGAAAAACCGCTGATTCTTGCGGTGAACCTTGACGAAATCGGTTTGAGGGAGGGTGATCATCCCCAGCGGGAGGCACTCCGGGACTACGTGGAAAAACGCGGGATACCGGCGGTAGAGGTGGCCGCGCAAATCGAGGCGGAGATAGCCAAGTTGCCGCCGGAGGATAGGGCGGAGTTTTTGGAGGACTTCGGGTTGGAGGAACCAGGGATCGAGCGCCTGGCGAAAGCAGCTTTCCGTTGCTTAGGGTTGATTTCGTTTTTTACGGTGGGTGAGGCGGAGGTTAAAGCCTGGGTGATAAAGGAAGGAACCACGGCGAGGAAAGCCGCGGGAAAAGTCCATTCCGATATGGAGCGCGGTTTCATCCGGGCGGAAGTTTTCCATTTCGACGACCTCTTCCGGTTCGGCACACCGGCGAAGGCCCGGGAAGCCGGGCTGGTGCGTCTTGAAGGAAAGGACTACCCTGTCCGGGACGGCGACGTCATTCACTTCCGGTTTAATGTGTAAAAGGGGTCACGGAAAAAAGATAAGGTCGGGCTTTTAGCGTTGACAGGGCTTTTCTCTCCCGTATATACTTTTTTTAGCGTAAAGCAGAAGTTAAATTTGATAGGGGTTTATAGTGAGCAACGGAGCTCAGGGAGAAGACGCTTCTCTGGGATTTTTGTTTTGTATGGGGCTGGTTGCGCTGTATGATGACGGTAGTATTAATTTGTAGCAATAAAGGGCTGCGCCACCGTCTCCGGGAGTTACTGCGGGCGTGGGGTTGGGCGGTCATCGGCGAAACAGCAACCGGTCCGGAATCGCTCCGGTTCATCCGGTCGCGCCAACCGGATTTGATCATCATGGACGACGAACTCGCTGGCACAAACGTTTCCCAACTGATGGACGTTATCAGCCAGGACCGTTTGGCGCCGGTGCTTTTGCTTCTTTCACCGAACAACCGGTGGGGGGAGGAGCTTTTGCGCCGCTCGGCGGTGATGGCGGCGGTTTCCAAACCTTTGAACGAAGCCGATTTTTACCTGGCGGTGCTGCTGGCCGAGGCGAATTTTTCTAAATTTAACGTTTTGGAGCTGGAGATATCCCGGTTGCAGGACCAGCTCCAGGCCCGGAAAGTAATAGAGCGCGCGAAGGGCATCCTTATGGAGACCCTTGGTCTTTCGGAGCAGGAAGCTTACCGGCGGATGCAGCGCGAGAGTATGGAGCGCCGGACGAGTATGCGCGCTATTGCGGAAGCGATTATTACCGCCCAGAAGTTTTATCCGCAGGGACGGAGCAAATCGAAGTAAGTAGAGGGTAAGGTGGTCCTGGTGCGAAAGATCGAGGCCATTGTCCGGTCGGGCAAGCTCGAAGCGGTGAAGGATACCCTGGACAGGTTCGGTATCCACGGGATGACTGTCTCCCAGGTGATGGGGTGCGGGCTCCAGCGGGGCCGGACCGAAGTCTATCGCGGTCACGAGTACAGCATCAATCTGTTGCCAAAAGTAAAGATTGAGATTGAGGTCCCGGACCGGTTGGTGGAAGAGGTTTCGCGGATTATTCGGGAAGCGGCCCGGACGGGAGACATTGGTGACGGTAAAATTTTTATTTACCCGGTGGAAGACGTGATCCGGAT